>DATBQC010000290.1:0-1610 GCA_036561065.1 Methylobacter sp.
TTAAAGGCCAGCTTCAACAATTAGCAAAACGACTCTAAACCAGAGCGAGAAACAGAACATGCAATTAAACCCATCTGAAATAAGTGATCTGATTAAAAAGAAGATCGAAAACTTCGACCTGAGCGCCGAGTCTCATACGGAAGGTACTGTTGTCAGTGTAACTGACGGTATCGTACGAGTACACGGTCTTTCCGAAGCGATGCAAGGCGAGATGCTGGAATTTCCCGGCAACACCTTTGGTATGGCGCTTAACCTTGAAAGAGATTCCGTGGGTGTGGTGGTATTAGGCGCATACCAGCACATCTCTGAAGGCGATACCGTAAAATGTACCGGAAAGATTCTGGAAGTACCTGTTGGGGAAGCATTGCTGGGTCGCGTCGTTGATGCGCTGGGTAATCCTATCGATGGCAAAGGCGCTATTGAAACCACCGAAACATCTCCGATTGAAAAAATTGCCCCTGGTGTAATTGCCCGTCAATCAGTTGACCAGCCCGTGCAATTGGGTTTGAAATCTATCGATGCAATGATTCCGGTTGGTCGCGGTCAACGTGAGTTGATTATCGGCGATAGACAAACCGGTAAAACGGCAATCGCGATTGATGCGATTATCAATCAAAAAGGTACAGGCATTAAATGTATCTATGTGGCTATCGGCCAAAAACGCGCTTCGATTGCTAACGTGGTTCGCAAGCTCGAAGAGCATGGCGCTATGGCTCACACCATTGTGGTTTCTGCATCGGCATCGGAATCTGCAGCGCTGCAATTTATCGCGCCTTATACCGGCTGTTCGATGGGCGAGTTCTTCAGGGATCGCGGCGAAGATGCGCTGATCATTTATGATGATTTAACCAAGCAGGCTTGGGCTTATCGTCAAATATCACTGTTGCTGCGTCGTCCGCCAGGTCGCGAAGCGTATCCAGGGGACGTGTTTTATTTGCACTCCCGTTTGTTGGAAAGAGCGTCACGCATCAATGCGGCTGAAGTTGAGAAACTGACAGGCGGCAAGGTAAAAGGCAAAACCGGGTCATTGACTGCATTGCCTATTATTGAAACCCAAGGCGGTGACGTATCGGCTTTCGTACCGACTAACGTAATCTCTATTACCGACGGCCAGATCTTCCTGGAAAGCAATCTGTTCAACTCCGGTATTCGTCCAGCGGTGAACGCAGGCTTATCGGTATCGCGTGTAGGTGGTGCGGCTCAAACCAAGATCATTAAGAAATTGGGCGGCGGTACGCGTCTTGATTTGGCGCAATACCGTGAGTTGGCGGCTTTCGCCCAGTTTGCATCCGATTTGGATGAAAACACCCGCAAGCAGATTGAACGTGGTCAGCGTGTGACGGAATTGATGAAGCAAAACCAATATTCACCAATGTCGGTCGCGCAAATGGCGGTTTCCTTATTTGCTGCAAATGAAGGCTTCCTTGATAACATAGAAGTTAACAAGGTACTTGATTTTGAGGCTGCCTTACAGTCATACATGACGTCAGAGCATTCTGAATTAATGAATAACATTAATGCAACTGGCGATTTTAGTGATGACATAAGAAAGGGTATGCTTTCCGCTATCCAGACTTTCGTCAAAACTCATAGCTGGTAAAAGGGTCTTA
>DATBQC010000291.1:0-3361 GCA_036561065.1 Methylobacter sp.
TAGTAATAAAGCGGGAACTTGTTTTAATGCTCTCGGTCTCATTGGCAGACGGATTTATTCGTCTCCCGCTTCTCCTCCCTGAGCGGGGGCTTTGACAGCAGTCAAAGCCTCTTTCCTCCCCGGTTTTTCATCCCCTTAAAAACCGGGGATTTTTTTGTCCGGTGAGTATATGGCCTAAATTCGTTGCGCGTCAAAGAAAATATGAAAGCCTGCCATCGACCCATAGCGGACATTCAACGTGAGATCATTTTCTAAAAAAGGTAAACAAAAAAAGCAACTCGAACCGCAAGTCATCCTTTGTAGAGGATTAATATTGCCTTTCAACGAAAGTTCGAAATATCGCAAAAATTAGTACCTTGGGTAAGAGTCGTTAATTAGCTTGACCGTGCGAGCAAGAAACAACCCAATCTACGAGATTGAATGTTCTTTATAACCCCAAAGCTCATTTATCTATAAGAGTACACCCTTATATACTTGCCTAAAATATAAGAGTAGATTAATTCATTAAATTTCCCCAAGACAAGCATTTGTCTTGGAGAAATAAAGTCAAGGGGATGCCATACGGTATGAACTATGAAGTTTGATTTCGACCAGTTCCTGCTCCGAGAATCCCCCGATGCAGTCATTGCGGTGGATACGAAAGGAGTCATACTCTACTGGAGCGGAGGCGCTGAAGCTATCTTTGGTTATGACAGCATAGAAGCGGTTGGTCATAAGGTCTATGACATCATCGTTCCGCCCGATCGAGTAGACGAAGAGCGCAGGATACTCTCCGAAGCAATCAAGCATGGTTTCTCCAGCTATGAGTCCGTCCGTTGTAAGAAAGATGGTTCTTTCGTTTATGTGGCGATTTCCAGCAAGACTGTCCTCGATGCAAAGGGAAACATAGAATTCATCCTGTCGAGCAAGAAAGACGTGACCCATATAAGAGGCATGCGCGAAGCGAAATTGATAGAGGCGCGCTTTGGCGATTTGCTCGAATCCATGCCGGACGGCATCGTCATGGTCAATCCCACCGGCCGTATCGTATTCTCAAATACGCAAGCCGAAACACTGTTCGGTTATGCACATGGGACGCTACGCGACAAACCAATAGAGATGCTGTTGCCGGAACGGTTCCGCGACGGGCATGTCGGGCACCGCTCCAGTTACTTCACCCAACCGCGTAAGCGCACCATGGGCATAGGGCTGGAGCTTTACGGCCTGCGCCAGGACGGGAGCGAATTCCCCGTTGAGATCAGTCTCAGCCCGCTCAATACCGAGGAAGGTGCTTTGGTGATGAGCGCGGTGCGCGATATCACTGGACGCAAGAACGCAGAGCAAAAATTTCGCGGATTACTGGAATCCGCCCCCGATGCCATCATCATCGTTAGCCGCGAAGGCAAGATCGTACTGGTCAATTCGCAAACGGAAAAACTGTTCGGTTACGGCCGTAGCGAATTGATAAACCAGAAGATCGAGATATTGCTGCCGGAACGCTACCGCAAAAAACACCCCGATCACCGAAACGGATTCTTCGCCGATCCCAGAGTACGGCCGATGGGAGTGGGTCTGGAACTTTATGGTTTGCGCAAGGATGGTGCTGAGTTCCCGATAGAGATCAGCCTTAGTCCGCTCGAGACCGAAGACGGTACGCTGGTATCAAGCGCGATACGCGATATCACTGAACGCAAACTGTTCGAGCGTGCCTTGCAAGAAAAAAATGTCGAATTGGAAAATGCCAATCAGGCAAAGGACAGTTTTCTCGCCAGCATGAGTCATGAGTTGCGCACGCCGCTCAACGCCATCATCGGTTTTACCGGCACGCTGATGATGAAGCTGCCGGGGCCGCTCAACAGCGACCAGGAAAAACAACTGCGTACCGTGCAATCTAGCGCCAAACACCTGCTGGCGCTCATCAACGATCTGCTCGACGTAGCCAAGATCGAGGCCGGCAAGACTGAGCTAGATTTGGCTATTGTTGATTGTCGCGATATCGTGGAAGAAGTAGCGACGACCCTGCGGCCTATGGCAGAAGCCAAAGGATTGCGTTTTAGCGTCTTCCTGCCGAAGTCGGAACTGATGCTACGTACCGACCGACGCTCATTAAGTCAGATCATTATCAACCTCGCCAATAACGCGATCAAATTCACCGAGCATGGCAGCATCGAACTTAGGCTGGAACGGCAAAAACTTAATGACAAATATGTTATTGAATTCTTTGTGACGGATACCGGTGTAGGCATCCATTCTCACGACCAGGACAAGCTGTTCCATGCTTTTGCGCGTCTGCAAGTGCCTAAACGACAGATAACGGAGGGTACCGGACTTGGTTTGCACTTGAGCCAAAAGCTAGCCGAGTTGCTTGGCGGAAAGATCACCGTGAGTAGCAAGCCCGGTAGTGGCAGTGTTTTCTCATTGATCTTGCCGGAGCAATGATTATGGCTGCCAAGATACTCATCGTAGAAGACAATCTACCTAATCATGAGTTGGTCAAATACCTGCTTGACCATGCTGGATACATCACGTTTTCTGCCTGGGACGGTACCGAGGGTATGCACATTTTGCGCGAAGCGAACCTCGACTTGGTACTGTGCGACCTGCAGATGCCAGTGATGAACGGCTACGAAATGGTACGCCTGTTGAAGACGAATGAGCAACTAAGGCAGATTCCGGTTATCGCCGTTACTGCCTCGTCCATGTCTGGAGATTCCGACAAAGTGATCGCGTCGGGGTTCGACGGTTATGTCTCAAAACCCATAGACCCTGAGTCATTCGTCAGTCAGATCGAAGGTTTTCTGCCACCCGGGTTGCGGGCATCGTCGGTAGCCAACTAACGCTTACATCCATGGCAAAGATACTCATAGTCGATGACCATGAATCCAATCGCGAGTTGATGGTTGTCCTCTGTCAACATTTGGGACATAAGACCCTGGAAGCAGCAGACGGGGCAGAAGCGCTGACCTTAGTACGTATCGAGCGACCCCAGTTAGTGGTGTGCGATATCCTGATGCCGACCATGGATGGCTATGAATTCGTGCGCCAACTACGTGCGGATCCCAACATCGCCCAAACCGAGGTAATCTTCTATACCGCCAATTATAGAGAGCGCGAAGCACGCAGCTTAGCCAGCGCCGTTGGCGTGTCGCATATCATCTTCAAGCCCAGTGAGGCCATAGATATCATGCAGGTCCTTGAGGCGGCACTTACGCACACGCCGGAATTAGAGTCACTGCCGGACACGAGTGAATTCGACCGCGAGCATCTGCGCCTCATCACCGACAAGCTCGCAGAAAAAGCCCATGAGCAGGAGCAACTCAATCAACGTCTCTCCACTTTGATAGACCTCAATCTAAAGCTTGCCTCTGAGCGTGACCCGCAC
>DATBQC010000292.1:0-2584 GCA_036561065.1 Methylobacter sp.
CCTACCCTCACTGCCCAATGTCGCGTTAAAACTGAAAGAAGCTATGGAGCAGGATTTAGGCATCAGTGAGGCTGTTAAAATTATCGGAGTCGATGTTGCCATCGTTGCCAAGCTGATCCAACTTGCCAACAGCCCGCTGTACTCGCCCATATCACCGATTACCAACTGCCATGCGGCGGTTACCCGAATTGGTCTGGATCAAACGCGAAAACTGGTCATGGGCATCAGTCTAAAACAATTATTCCGTTGCAAAAATCCGCAACTGATGGAAAAAATGCAAAACCTGTGGAAAAACAGCCTGTATGTATCCAGCCTGAGTTTTGTACTCGCACAGGAAAACGGCACCGTTAACCCGGAAGATGCACTATTAGCGGGCTTGGTCTGCGACATCGGTACGATACCGATATTGCATTTTGCCGAGCAGTATCCGGATGAATATCCGAATTTAGACGTATTAGACTCAGCAATCCCCTTTTTGAGCCCTCCGGTCGGCTCTCTGGTGTTACACACATTAGGCTTTGCACCTGAATTAGCCAGCATCCCCAAGTACGCCGAAGACTGGTTCTACGAAAGCGAGGACGACAAATTAAATCTGATTGATATCGTCATCCTGGCCAAATTGCACAGTTATTTCGGCACCGGCAGGGCAAAGGAAATCCCGTACCTGAACTCCATACCCGCCTACACTAAACTTAAGAACGGCAAGCTGACCGCCGACTTTTCCTTGGATGTGCTGCACAAGGCGCAACATCGCATCAAAGCAGCCATGAACTTTCTTTCCTGACACCACTATTATGAATAATCCTTTGTTAGCCAACTCCACACTACCATTGTTTTCCCAGATTAAACCGGAACACGTCTTACCTGCTATCGATCAGTTATTGACCGAAGCCCGCTCGTCGGTAGAACAGCATCTCCAGGCCACGCAACACTACACATGGCAAAACCTGACCGAGCCATTGGAAGATGTAGACGATAAGCTTAACAAAGCCTGGTCCCCGGTCAGCCACATGAACTCCGTAGTCAACAGCGACGAGTTGCGCGACGCCTACAACGCCTGCCTGCCCAAACTCAGCGCCTACTCGACTGAAATGGGGCAAAACGAAGCCTTGTTTAAGGCTTATCGCTTTATTGCCGACAGCGATGAATTTGCGACACTCGACATCGCCCAGCAAAAAATAATCCGCAACGCCTTAAGAGATTTCAAGTTGTCCGGCATCGATCTGGATAATGAGAAAAAACAGCGTTACAAGGAAATCAGCCAGGAACTGTCCGCGCTTGCCAGCAATTATGAAGAAAACCTGCTTGATGCGACTAATGCCTGGAGCAAGCTCATCAGAGACGAAGAGGATCTGGCCGGATTGCCTGAATCCGCTTTGGCCCAAGCCAAACAAACGGCTGAAAGCCATAACGAAAGCGGCTGGATGATCACGTTGCAATTTCCGTCCTATATTTCGGTCATGACTTACGCCGACAACCGCAAGTTGCGCCGCGAACACTACGAAGCTTTCGCAACCCGCGCTTCCGACCTGGGCCCGCATGCAGAACAGTGGGATAACAGCGAAAACATGGAAAAAATCCTGGCCTTACGCCATGAAAAAGCCCGTTTGCTGGGTTTTAACAATTACGCTGAACTGTCACTGGCGACCAAAATGGCCGAAAAACCGGATGACGTGACCCATTTCCTGGAAGATTTGGCCGACCGATCCTGGCGACATGCACGCAAGGACTTAGCCGAATTGCGCGAATTCGCCAAGCAACACTACGGCATTAACGACCTGCAATCTTGGGACATGGCCTATTTCTCGGAAAAAATGCGCCAGCATTTTTACCAACTGTCGCAGGAAGAAGTTAAAACCTACTTCCCGATCACTCGCGTCCTGCCCGGCCTATTTGCGATCGTGGAAAAACTGTACGGTTTGCAAATATCTGAGATTAGCGATTTCGACAGCTGGCATCCCGATGTGCGGTTTTTCCAGATCCATGACCAAACCGGTTCACTGCGTGGCCAGTTTTACCTCGATCTTTACGCCCGCGCCAAAAAACGCGGCGGCGCCTGGATGGACGATTGCGTTAGCCGCAAAAAGTTCGATAGTACCGTTCAAATCCCGGTTGCCTACCTGACCTGCAACTTCACCCCGCCGACAGGCGACACCCCGGCACTGCTGACTCATGACGAGGTTACCACCTTGTTCCATGAATTCGGCCACGGCCTGCACCACATGCTAACGCAAGTTGATCACCTCGGCGTCTCCGGCATTAACGGCGTGGAATGGGATGCAGTCGAGCTGCCCAGCCAGTTCATGGAAAACTGGTGCTGGGAAAAGAAAGCGCTGGCGCTGATGTCGGGCCATTATCAAACCGACGAGAAATTGCCGGATGCCTTGTTCGATAAGATGATCGCGGCAAAAAACTTCCAGGCCGGTATGATCATGGTACGGCAACTGGAATTCAGCCTGTTCGATTTCCGAATTCACCGCGACTACGACCCTGAAAAAGGCGGCCGCATCTATGAAATTCTGGAACAAGTCAGGGAACAGGTTGCCGTTGTCCGCCCCCCCAAATTCAACCGCTTTGCGCACAG
>DATBQC010000293.1:0-3443 GCA_036561065.1 Methylobacter sp.
GCTATGTCTTCCAGCCTGAGCGATCCGGCTAGTCCGCAGAGTAAAGAACAATCTTTTACCTGTCGAACAAATTGGGCTATGTCGGATTTCGCCATGACCTGGGTTAAGGAACCGCTGGTTTTGTTCATGGTATCGAGCATCACGCCTTTGAAACCGGCATTTGCTAGCGAGTCTATCACAGCGAAATCCAGTTGGGTATCGGCGAATAATACAGCTATTAAATTCATCGATCGCGGCAACGTAGCGAGTTGTTCAATAGTTCCTTGCCAGTCATCACCGGGAAAAAATCCGATTTTGACATAATCGACGCCGGTTTCGGCCATCGCTTTGACAGCTTGATAAACAATCTCCGGCTGCATCGGCAGGTCGCCAACGGTTGCACTGACGGGACAGCGGCCACTGACTTCATCAACAATAGATTTGACCAGACCGGTTTCCAAAGCGCCCAAAGCGCCTAATGAAGGTTGTTTCAAGTCGATAATATCGACATTCGCGCTTAACGCCTGCAAGGCTTCTTCTACGCTGTTGACGCTGGCAAGCATTCCGGTCATGCGTTGCTCCCGGCTTTTGCCGAACCTGCTCCCGACAGGTTTTCGGCATACACACCATCCTTGGCGATATAGTTCTCAATAACGGTCATCAACCAACCCCAAGCTTCCAGTTCCCTGTCACCAGCTGTTTTCTCAAGGCCGATACGCAGATAGTCGATTTCCGCTTGTATTTTTTCCAGTGGAATCATGTTTAACCGGCTGATTAAAATCGCCGCTTCCAGAACCGAATACTGGGCGCGGTTAAAGCCTTTAAAGGGCGCATGATTAACGGTATGCACGGCTTTGCAGAATAATTTGGGCCGGGTCTCGTCGTCTTCAACGCGAACCAGTTCGACTTCGGTATGGGCCAACGCGCAGGCTAGCACTTGGCCGTTGATTTTCTCCGCCGGTTTTAACGGCCAGTCGCGCCGCCCGGTCAGGCATCCGGCAAACACACGCACATCGTCGCAATAATTGATGACTGCGGTTTTGCTTTCCAGCAGATTGTTCAGCGTGGTTGAAGGGCGGAACGGCAGAATGATAAATTCGCCTTGCGATCCGGCGGGGATGTGTATACCCATGGGCGCAATGTGCGCCTTTCCTGAACTGTTTTGGGTGATGACTATGGTTTCTTGAATCATTTGTAGGTTTTTATTAATAACAGGCAAAGCAAAAAATTTAAAAGATTATCACCACGAAGACACGAAGAGATAAAACTTCGTGTCTTCGTGGTGAATAAAAAGCTTTTAATCACCTGTTCACCATCAGCTGGTTTGATTTTGAATGCCGCCTGCGGGTAATTAGAGGATGCAATCATTAGTGCTTTTTTAGAGTAGTTCCAGCCGGTTTAAATGTGTGCAGGTCAACGGTGGATTCTGCGGTATCGGTCGCACAGCCCCATTGCAGCGTTTGATCTTGGGTGTAGCGTTTGCCCAATTGCCAGGCTATTTCAGCGCGGGCCAGTTCTACGCCCAGATAAAAGGCGTGGCCTCCGTCGTTTTCGACATGCAGATTCGGAAACAGGTCGAACGGGTCGGTGGCGCTATGCAGGCCGTCGCGGTTGAAAATATGCACGCCTTCGGCGCTGATTTGGACGCGGTAACTGGGGTCTTTGATTTGCCCGGCCAGCTCCTTGATTTCGTCCAGACTATAAGGAAACGGGGAAGTCTCATGCAAAGCCATCAAGCCCGGATCGATATGCTTGGGCAGCATGTTATGCTCTTTCGCCGCAAACATGATGCGGCGGGCCAGATCGGCTTCCTTAACCGCCCGGCAGGCATGTTTGCTGACTTCGGTTGCCAAAATGCTGTTAATGTTGAGCTCCGAGCAGATGCCCAGCAACAACGCATTCATGCCCATCGTATCGGCATGGGTCAGTTCGGTAATGTTACCGACCCCCAGCATCATTTCAATATCGGGATGGTTCTTCCTGACTTCATGATAGCGCACGATGGATTGGGTGAAGCCAAAGTGCAGCGGATCTAAAATCGGGTCGACGATAAAGTCGCGGTTTTTCGCCTGCATGATTTTGATGGCTCTATCCAGTGAAGCCAAATCCTCATGTTTTTCCGGGATCAGGATAGGTGTTGCGGCGACTTCGTCGGCAATCCACAAGGTACTTTCGTGCAGGCTGAGCATGTAATCGGCACCCGCTTTGCCGCCTCTGAGCAAGTCGTTCGCTTCCAGCGAATCGATACTGACAGTAAAACCTTCCTGTTTCAAGGTGCGGATGATGTCTTCCATATGCGGAAAATCGGTGCTCGGCAAACAGCCTATGTCGATCACATCGGCGCCATTGTGTTTGTAGTAATAGGCGCGTTTAACGACCTCTTCAACGCTGACATTAGGCGCATCGACGATTTCGGCAAAAATTTTGACGCTGTAGCTGTTTAAATCAATCTTGTGCGCGGCTTGGCCGAAAAACATCGGCAAGTCTTTGAGTTCGTCCGGGCCACGTTCAATCGGCAGCCCCATGTCTTTGGACAAGGCTTCCAAATCGCCGCGGCAGCGTCCGGGCACCAGTATGCGGTCGGCGCCGAAAGTGTCGGTCAGGCGGCGGCCTATCATGTCTGCGGTCATCAACGCGGCGACCTTAAGACCCAGTTCATGCACGGTATAGGTGAATTCCGGCTGCATTTTTTGCAGGATGCTATGCAGCTGTTTTTCTGCCAGTCTACCGGTAAGGAAGAGGATATGTTCGCTCATGCCAGGGATTGTAACCGCTCGTTAACTTTGAGAATCAATTCATCGACGCTTTCAACAACGGTCGTATATTCAAAAGTGCGTAATTTGGCCGTGCCTTCCAGGTCGATCTTGCGCGGATAAACCATGACTTTGCCGCCCGGCGCGGTGGTTTCCATTTCCGGCGCTATGTCGCAAGGGTAGACAATGCTGGGGACTTTGCATTTTCCGGCCTGGGAATAAAGATTGGTCACCAACGAGTCGGCAATGCCCAGTACGCATTTGGCAACCGTATTCGACGTGGCCGGGGCCATCACAAAAGTATGGTAATGGCCTTTGTAAAAATGCCCGACCGGCGGGGCAGAGGCGGTTTTGTCGCGGTACACATGAAACTTTTTGCGGATATCTTCGAGTTTAATACCGTACATTTTCAATACTTCTTCACCGGCCAGACTCAGGTAGACATCGACATCATCCAGCGTCAGCATGAAGTCCAGGCATTCTTCTATATAATGACCGGAACCGGTAATGGCCCAGGCTAATCGTGGTTTAGGCATTAAATTCAATCAGGGTCGAAAACAATTGGTTATTATACATCAATCAATAAGCCGATTTCGCGCACAGGAGTTTTTAGTATTAGGGAACGTGGTTCATAATTTAAAAATCTTTTATTCACCACGAACGACTGTAGGGATACAGGAGGTAGAGCAATGCAGGAGCAATTGCCGAGAC
>DATBQC010000294.1:0-4002 GCA_036561065.1 Methylobacter sp.
CTGAGAGGAGAATCCCACTCATGCTTCGATAAGCTCTGCACGAATGGTTTCCACGCACGCCAACTGTGTTTTTAGGGCAAAGTTTCGGGATTATTTAAGATGCCTGACTTAATGGTTAGGCTTTTTTATTTTTTTAAATTAGGATAAAAAAATGACAATTACAAAGAAAATGCTCAATTGCGCAACAGCGTTGGTTATCTCGTTAGGTATTGCCGGAATAGCTTTTGCTTGCCCTTACACGCCGTCCCAGCAATATGGCGGTACCGGCGGAAGCGCATTTAGCGATGATCTGACCCAAGCCGTCGAAATTACACAAATCAACATCTGGTCCGGTTCTGAGGTAGATGCCATTCAGGCGGTCTGGAGTAAACAAGGGGGCGGGACACTCACAGGTACCAAACATGGTGGGGATGGCGGTAGCTTAAGCACAATAAAACTTGCGTCCGGCGAATATATCGTTCGTGTTGATGGAAGGTCCGGTAGTCGGACCGATCAATTGACATTCACCAGTAATTTAGGGAATAAATTCGGTCCATACGGTGGAAATGGCGGATCTGCATTTTCCCTCCCTAACCTGAAAGTAGGCGGTTTCTTGGGGCGCTCCGGTTCTCGGCTTGATGCCTTCGCCGTATTTAACTCAGCATCTTGATGCAACCGTTCGGCAAGGGGGCATCGCCCTCCTTGTCGAATTCAGGGCCTCCTGGATTCGATCTGCCTCGTTCGGAAGAGGCAATTATTTTCAATTAGCCGTTACTTAAAATCAGCCAGTTTTGCCAATAGATAGTCCAAATCTTTTTCGGTATGCTCGGCTGATACCTGTAACCTGATTTCCTGCTCGCCTTGAGGAACAACCGGGTAATTCAGGCCGGTAACCAGAATATTATTCGCCAATAAATGCGCGACCAAAGCCGATGTTTTTTTCGTATCCCTGGTCAGGATCGGGACGATAGGATGTTCTCCCGGTAGCGTTTCAAATCCCAGTTCTTCCAGGCCTGATCTAAGACGGACGCTAAAGAATCGCAGTTTTTCCAGTAAGCGTAAGCCTTCATCACTAGTAACAATGTCTAAAGCGGCACTGGCCGCGGCCGCTTCAGCAGGCGTAATCGGATTTGAATAGATATAAAACGGCGAGGTTTCCCGCAAATAAGCGATCGCCGTCGAACTGGAAACGACATAGCCGCCATTAACGCCAAAGGCCTTGCCGAGGGTAGCGATTAAAATGTCGGCCTTGCCTTGGGTATATTCTTCCGTGCCCCGGCCGGTCTGCCCAAAGGCGCCAACGCCATGGGAATCGTCGACAATAGTAATAATCCCTTCTTCGTACGCATCTTCATGCCTTTTGCAGCAGGCGTTTAATTTACCGAGATGGGCGTAATCGCCGCGCATACTGAAAATCCCGTCCGTAACCACGCAAACGCGCTTGACCCGGCCTTTGTAGGCTTCAAGTATTTTGTCTAGGGCATTAATGTCTGCATGAGCGTAAATTTCTTTGTCGGCAGGATGGGATAAGCGTATCGCATTGATAATGCAGTTATGATTCAGCGCATCGCTGACGACTAAAGTTTCGGCGGAAATAAACTGGGGCAACACGCCCGTCATCGTCGTATAAGCGGAACTGAATAACATTGCCGATTCGCGCCCATGAAATTCTGCCAGTTTTTGTTCCAGTTCAATATGCGGTTGGTAAGTGCCGCTGATAAAACGAACCGCTCCGGGGCCGGTGCCGAATTTTTCAGCGGCTGCGGCTTCCTCCTTGATAACCAGCGGATGCGTGGCAAGTCCCTGGTAGGAGTTGGAATTCATGCGCAAGAAAGCCCTGTCTCCGTATCCTTCAAGAAAATACCGGGGGCCGAAACCATCATCAGCGGCTTTGATGTCGGTAACGACTTTTTCGTTACCTTTGCATATTCCCTGATGTTGTAATTGAGTTAATTTAGCGGTGAGCAGCGGTTCTAATTTTTTCAGTGACATAAACGCCTCCGGTTATTTGAGCGTAATTTTCTCCAGCATATCCTTGACCATTGCCTGCAATTCGAATTGAGCTCGCCAACCCCATTCGGTTCTGGCGGCGCTGTCGTTCATGTGTTTGGGCCAGGAATCGGCAATCGCCTGTCGCAATGGATCGACGCTGTAAGTGATGGTGAATTCAGGGATGTGTTTTTGTATTTCTGCGGCCAGCTGCTGCGGGGTGAAACTCATGGCCGTTACATTAAATGCGTTTCTGTGTTTTAGCTGCGAACTGTCCGCTGTCATCAAGGTAATAGCGGCATCAATAGCGTCGGGCATGTACATCATATCCAGTTGTGTATCGGCCCGAAGGAAGCACTCGTAATGTTGCGATTTAATCGCCGCATAAAAAATATCCACGGCATAATCGGTCGTGCCTCCGCCCGGCTGGGTTTTGCTGGAAATCAGCCCCGGATACCTTAAGCCGCGTGCGTCAACGCCAAAGCGATGATAATAATAATCGCAAAGCAGTTCGCCTGAAACTTTAGTGATTCCGTAAATGGTTGTGGGTCGTTGGATGGTATCCTGCGGTGTATCCATAGACGGGGTTTCTGTACCAAAAGCCGCTATGGAACTGGGGAAGAACAGCGCACATCGGTGTACCCTGGAAATCTCCAGCACATTGATCAAGCCGTTCATGTTGACGTCCCAAGCCTGCTGCGGTTTTTGTTCCGCAACAGCGGAAAGCAATGCGGCGAGATGATAAATCGTATCGATGTTATTAGTTTCTACGACTTGGCTGAGTGCAGACATATCGCGCACATCCAGGCAGCAGTATGGCCCCGATTGCGTTAGTTCGTTCAAGGTTGGTTTTTTATCGGCAGCAAACACATTCTCGGCGCCGTATCTATTGCGCAAGGCTATTGTTAATTCCGAGCCGACTTGCCCGGTTGCACCTGTTACCAGTATCTTTTTCATCTGCACCTTCGCTGTTTTACTGAGGGGGGATTGCTAAAACAGGGTTATAGGATACGCCTTCTTGTGTTGCCGGCATCCAATAAATGACGCCAGCTTTATATCATTCCCAAAGCATGAATGCTTTATCACAATCTTTCAGTCTAGGTAACTCAGTCTACGTATCTAAGCGTATTGAAAATACTAGTTTATTGTTGAACAATGAAAATCAGTTCTGCGTATAAGGGGGCTATGGAGGCGTTTTTCTTTTGGCCTGTTGAATGTTTCTTTCCGGCCTTGAGGCTGTCTTTAGCAAATAAACGCTACGCAACGGGTCTGACTGTATTTAAGACTGAGGAACCTACAATGAAACGTTTAGTATTAATAGTCGTATTTGCTGGGATCATGCTCACTTTGAACGGTTGCGCCGTTTATGTTCCGCCGTACGATAATGTTGGTGTTTATTATGGTTACGCTCCGTATGGCGGCGGCTATGGTTACGGCTATCACGGGTTTAGGCCGCGTCCTTTCGGCTGGGGCGGGAGGGGCTACGGCTGGCGAGGCCGTGGCTGGCATTGAAATTGAGGGCGATCAAGGCTCAGGATGACAGTCATATTTCAAGTCAAATCCAGCTTTTGGTTTGTTCAGATAGTTGAGGAAACGATAATGATGTCCAGAAGGCTATCAACTGTATTCATGATTGTTATTGCGTTATTTTTTAGCAGAGGTGCTTTGGCTCGTGATGGAGGCGATAGACACGGAGGTGTTTTCAAAGGTGGTCATGTTCGAGAAGAACATTTTGAGGGATCCCGTCACCGTAATGATGGTGAATTTGAGTTTTTTCAGGGATCCCCTTTTTTTTGGCCTGATTTCTATTATTGGCCTTACTACACCTATCCTCCCTATTATTCTTCACCGACTATGATAATGCCGTCCGTCCCTCCTGCTTATATAGACCAAGGGACTGTTGTACCTCAAATTCAGCCGATCCAGCCGAACAATTTGGATTATTGCTCAGATCCTGCCGGTTACTATCCCTATGTACAAGAATGTTCGTCCGGATGGCGGAGAATCGATCCGCCGCTCATAGAGCAGGAGCTT
>DATBQC010000295.1:0-2770 GCA_036561065.1 Methylobacter sp.
GCCCAAGGGCAAATGACCAGTGCGATTTCACGATTGCTGGCAGTGGCGGAAAACTACCCTCAACTGAAAGCCGACGGCCTGTTTCGCGATTTACAAGCGCAGCTTGAAGGTACGGAAAACCGCATTACCGTGGCGCGCAATCGCTATATTGCTGCGGTCAAAGAATATAATATCGCCGTACGCTCTTTCCCCTCCAACCTGACTGCGATGATGTTCGGTTACCAAACCAAGCCTAGCTTTACCGTGGAAAATGAACAAGCCATCGCACAGCCGCCTAAAGTTGATTTTGGCGCACCAGCAAAGGTTGGCGGTCAGTAATTATGTCGTTTGCGATATATCTCCGTGATCGTATTCGTTACGGTTTTGGGTTTTGTCTATTGTTATTTTGCATGGCGGCCTGGGCGGCAGTCGTTAGCGTTCCCGAGCTGTCGCGTCGCGTCACCGATCTCACCGGCACGCTCAACGCCGATCAGGTTACCGCGCTGGAAAACAAATTGGCTGCATTTGAAAATCAAGAAGGCAGTCAGATTGCGGTGTTAATCGTCCCGACCACTGGGTCCAAAGATATAGCCGAGTTTGGCATAGAGGTTGCCGATTTGTGGCAGATCGGCCGCAAAGGTGTAGATGACGGCGTGATCCTGATTGTAGCCAAAGATGACCGGAAGCTGCGCCTGGAGGTCGGTTACGGTCTGGAAGGCGTTATTCCCGATGCCGTTGCCAAGCGGGTGATTTCCGAAACCATTACCCCGTATTTTAAAAATGGCGACTATGCGGGTGGCATTGATGCCGGGGTTACCCAGTTAATTGGTTTGATCGGGGGCGAGGCTTTGCCTGCGCCGCCTGAAAGTTTGGCTGAAGGACAGGGCGATGGGGCTTTTATGTTTATTCTGTTTGGCGGCTTGATTGTAGGATTTGTGCTGTCCGCGATGATGGGACGCGTGATGGGTGGGATGCTGGCGGGACTGGGTAGTGGTATGCTGGCTGCGCTGGTTTTTGGGGTAACTTTCTTCCTGGCGTTGTTTATCGGCTTAATGATTTTTTTTATCGTTGGAATTCGTTCAACGGACGGAGGCGGTTGGTCTAATGGCGGTGGCTTTGGTGGAAGCAGTGGCGGCGGCAGTTCATGGAGCGGCGGCGGTGGCGGCTTTGGCGGAGGAGGCGCATCAGGATCATGGTGAATATTAAACGCTGGTTTCGTCATGCCTTTATGCCGCCCTGGCGTTGGCGCATGCTGTTTTCCAGGGCGGTACTGCTTGACATAGAAAAGGCGGTCAAACACTCGGAGCATCAGCATGGTGGCGAGCTAAGGTTTGCGCTTGAAAATGCGCTGGCGCCGGGCAAAGTTTGGCGTGGCATGTCGGCCCGTCAGCGTGCAATTGAGTTGTTTTCAAATTTACGGGTCTGGGATACCGAAGAAAACAGCGGCGTCCTGATTTATTTGTTGCTGGCGGATCGTGAAGTTCATATCGTCGCAGATCGGGGTATTGCCAAGTGCGTGACGCAAGCCGAGTGGGATGCGATAGCCGAAGTTATGCGGCAAGAATTCAAGCGAGGAGATTTTCTGCGCGGGTCGTTGCAAGGCATCGAGCGCATTACGATGTTACTGGCTACGCATTTTCCGGCCGGTGCAGATAATCGCAATGAGCTTTCTAATAAACCGGTTGTCGTTAAGTAATGAAGGGTATTCGCCACGAAGATACGAAGAAAAAATAGACAGGGCGGTTTGTTTAATTCCAGATTACATAGAAGGCCCACGGTACTGGTAGGTACTCGATTGTAAGCCCCTTTTTATAGCGAAGACACTCATGTTTATATAGAGCAAAAACTTCGTGTTCTTAGTGTCTTCGTGGTAATGATTTTTTTACAAATACTCACATGGATTTGACGAATTTGTTGTTTCCATATAACATTGCGCGGTTATGTTAGCTCGATTACCCGAATTTATAGACCCTTTGCACCTCGCTGATAAGCGCGGCGAATTGAAAGGTCAAATACCTGTAAGCAGTCTTGATCGTTTGGCAGATTTACTGTTTAGCGATACAGGGGCTGTAGCTGTGGATCTTTTTTTTGGCCGGGAAGGTCGGTTGGCCAAAGTTGAGGGACAAATAGAAGCTGTTCTGGAACTGAAATGCCAAAATTGTTTGCAGGCTGTGCAATGGCCTGTCAAAAACGGCGTCAAACTCGGCATTGTTACCTCAATTGATCAGGCTGACAGATTGCCCGAGGACTATGAGCCGTTGTTAGTCGATGAGGGGAAAACCCTTTTAAAGAATATTATTGAAGACGAGTTGTTACTTATTTTGCCTACATTCCCCAAGCATCAACATGATTGTCTCGGTCAAAAGCCTGGCAATAAAAAGGCAGATTTATTATTAAACGAACAGCCGTCACCCGCTAAAAACCCTTTTTCCATCTTAGCCAAACTTAAAAACACTGGAGATTTATAATGGCCGTACAAAAAAGTAAAGTAACGCGTTCAAGACGCGGTCAACGTCGTTCACACGATGCGTTAACAGGTAGAACCTTGTCTCAGGATCCTATGACAGGCGAAACTCATATCCGTCACCATGTTACTCCGGATGGCTTCTTTAAAGGCCGTCAAATCGTAGGCAATGTCGACGAAGATTGAAATCTTCCCAATTTGTAGCATGATGATATGCCGAAGCTGACGAGGTCAGGTTCGGCTTCTTTATAATAACTCAGGAGTCATCCGTAAGCGTGAGCCTAACAATTTCGATTGATGCAATGGGCGGGGATTACGGTCCTGAAG
>DATBQC010000296.1:0-2884 GCA_036561065.1 Methylobacter sp.
GACAAAACATATCCGGATAGTTAGATGCGATTAATTCCTGTAACTCTCAGATTTATCCTGTTGCTGAATTTAGCGGGCCCCGTTGTTCTCGCAGACGTTTCCGTTACCGGACTTGGAAGCGAAGCTAAAAAAAATGTCCAGCTTATGCTGTCGCTTTCAGAAGAGAAGTGTGATTCACCGGAATGGAAAATACGCGGCTTGTTTGACAAATCCGATGATGAAATAAATCGGGCTTTGCGGGCTTTGGGCTATTACCATCCCATTATCAAGAAATCGCTGGCTTTCAATTCTAAATGTTGGCAGGCAGACTTTGCGATAGACTCAGGTCCACAGAGTATTGTTGACGATATCAGTATTACCCTAACTGGCGAGGCCCAAGCCGACCCTGAGTTTAAGAAACTGCGTAGTATATTGCTAGCAGAAACCGGCAAGCCTCTGCGCCACGATCAATATGAAAAGATGAAAAGCCGGCTTGAGTCGCTGGCGCTGGAGCGAGGTTATCTGAAAGCCTCGTTTTCAGAAAAACAGCTGTTAATCGATAAAACAGACAACAAGGCGCAGATCAGGCTGATCTTTGATGCCGGAAAGCGCATGATGTTTGGAGACGTTAATGTTGATCAGGATATTTTGAATCCCGACTTTGTCGGTAAATTCATTAAGATCAAAAGTGGCGACTTCTATTCCAGCGAACAACTGGCTAAAACGCATAATGCCCTGTCAAAAAGCGGCTACTTCAAAAGGGTGGAAATTGTCCCGGATACCGCTTATGCCGACCCAAAGCAAGTCCCCGTCAGCATCAAACTTTACCCTGACAAAATCCATCATTACGGGTTTGGCATAGGCTATGACACCGACATAGGGCCGTTGCTGAATGCTTCGTATAAAAACCGTCGATTGAATCGACGGGGGCATTTTATCAACGCCAATATCGATATTTCTCCTGTGTTGTCAACGGCGGATGCCGAATACAACGTACCGTTGGATAACCCTGCCAGCGATTTTTTCAGTTTCGGCGGCGGGCTTAAACGGGAGGATACAAACACTTATAAGTCAACATCGGCAAAACTTTCCACGCGGTTAAAACACGATTTCGACAGCGGCTGGAAGCAGACGCTTTTTATCGATTCCGTTTACGAAGACTTTACTACGGGCACAACCTCAAATCATGTGCTTTTATTAGTACCCGGCGGCAGTTGGCTGCGTTCTGTTTCCGATAACGCACTGCGACCCACCCGAGGCCATCGTCTGGAGTTTAATCTGGCCGGAAGCTATAAAAATCCCATCTCAGATGTCAGTTTTGCGCAGGGATCAATGTCTGCCGTATGGCTGCATTCGTTACCGTGGGGCGGAAAATTCATCGCCCGAACCGAGCAAGCGGCAACGCTGGTCGATCAATTCGACCGGCTGCCGACCTCGTACCGCTTTTATGCGGGCGGCATGAACAGCATACGCGGCTACGCTTATAAAAAACTGGGGCCTAAGGATAATCTGGGGAACGTCGTCGGCGGCAGGTTCTTGAGTGTGGTCAGCGCGGAATACGAGCAGGCTGTGCTTGATGACTGGGGCGTCGCGGCATTCATCGACGGAGGTAACGCTTACAATTTCGACCACATCAGTATCAAAACCGGTGTGGGTCTAGGCGTCAGGTGGTATTCGCCGATCGGTCCGATTCGGTTGGATTTTGCCGTGCCTTTGAGCGAATCGGATTCTTCATTTCAAATCCATTTTGCAGCGGGGGCACGGCTATGAATCTGGAAAAAGCAGTTTGTCCACGAAAGACACGAAAAGCACGAAAATATTCAGCGGCAAGCCCTATGGCAGAGGGAACAGCGGCGAGAGAGGGAAACTTGTTTTCACGGACTAATTGCCGTTTTTAAAATGAAGAAACGTATTCTTCAGATTAGCTTGATTCTGGTGCTGATGATACCTGTCGGCCTGCTCGGGTTGATGAACAGCGCGACCGGCAGCCGCTGGCTGTTGCAGACGGTTTTTTCAAGTTTGCCGATGCAAATATCGGCCAAAGCCATTGAAGGCCGATTGCTTGACCGTATTACTCTTTCCGAGCTTATTTATAAAAGCGACACTGAAACGGTTAACGTTAAAAATCTGGTCTTCGCCTGGCAACCTTCCAGACTGTTTTCGGGCACTTTAAGAATTATCGATATTACTATTAATGGGGTGAACGTCAGCGTGACCGGCACAGCACCGCCGGAAAAAAGCAGTTTCGACCCTAATGCCGAACTATGGTTGCCGGTGCAGATCGCGATTGAAAACTTACTGTTGACGGATCTTACCTTTCAGCAAGGCAAGCAGCTGCAACAACTGGAAAAACTGCATTTGTCGGCATTTACCGAACACGGAAGGCTTAATCTTGTCTCTCTGGACATTAATGCCAAGCCGGGAACTGCGACAGCGAAAGGATACATGGGTTTGGGCAAGGGGTTTCCATTCAGTTTGACTGCCGATTGGCAGGTTGCAACAGCAGACTATGGTTCATGGCAAGCGACCACTGCGGTCAATGGCGACTTTCATCAACTGGTTTTCGACAATCAGTTGTCGTCGCCGTTCAAATCAGCCCTGAAAGGCGGCCTGGATAATTTGCAGGATGCGCCGCGTATAACCGCGCGCGGCGATTGGCAACAGCTTAACTGGCCGCTCAGCGGCGGCAAGCCGCAGATGACCAGCGAACAAGGAACGCTTGAGCTGAGCGGTTTA
Source organism: Methylobacter sp. (assembly GCA_036561065.1). Lineage (GTDB taxonomy): Bacteria > Pseudomonadota > Gammaproteobacteria > Methylococcales > Methylomonadaceae > Methylobacter_A. The sequence goes on from DATBQC010000296.1 coordinate 2,716, forward strand.
CTCAGCGATTATCGGATACTATTGGAAGCCCAGTTAGCCCGGCCGACTTCGCCAAAAGCACATCTGGCGTTTAAAGGCAAAGGCGGCACGGATGCCTTGTTTATTGAAAAACTGGAGCTTACATCAACAGCGGGAGCATTCCAGATCGGCGGCGATGTGTCATGGAAAG
>DATBQC010000297.1:0-2694 GCA_036561065.1 Methylobacter sp.
CATAACAAGTGCCGAATCTACATTCAGCGTTACAATAGTAACCATGAATACTAATCTCACCCCTTTTTCAGCACTGACTCCCGATATTATTTTAAACGCGCTCGACGGTATTGGCCTGCATAGCGATGGACGACTGCTGGCGCTGAATAGCTATGAAAACCGCGTCTACCAAGTCGGCATGGCAGACGCATCTTTTATCGTGACCAAATTCTACCGGCCCGAGCGTTGGACGACTGCGGCGATTCTTGAGGAACACGAGTTTGTTCAGGAATTATATGACGCTGAAATCCCTGTAGTTCCGGCAATGCTGTTTGGCGATAACCAGACCTTAATCCATGCCGATGGTTTCAGGTTTTCTGTATTCCCAAGACAAGGCGGCCGCGTACCGGAGCTTGAAGGCCGCGAAAAGTTGGAATGGATGGGACGGTTTATCGCACGCATTCATGCAGTCGGCGCATTAAAGCCTTTTAAGCAGCGCCCGACGCTTGATATTGCCGGTTTTGGCGATGAACCGAGAGCTTACCTGCTGGCGAATAACTTCATCCCCGCCGACCTGATTGAGGCTTACCGCAGTGTGACTGAACATGCGCTGGATGGCGTAAGGCGCTGCTTTGAGCGTGCAGGAAAAGTGAAAAACCTGCGACTGCACGGCGACTGTTATCCCGGCAATATTTTATGGACCGATGACGGCCCGCATTTTGTCGATTTCGATGACTGCCGGATGGGACCTGCGATACAGGATTTGTGGATGTTGCTGTCCGGCGATCGCGCCGAAATGACCGTGCAATTAAACCATCTGCTGACCGGTTACCGGACTTTTTACGATTTCGATAGCCGCGAACTGCATCTTATTGAGGCCTTGCGCACCTTGCGGCTGATCCATTATTCCGCCTGGATTGCGCGGCGTTGGGATGATCCTGCGTTTCCGATGGCGTTCCCGTGGTTTGATACACCACGTTATTGGCAAGATCGGATCATTGAGCTGCGCGAGCAGATCGCGCTAATGAATGAAGGGCCGCTTGAATTGGCTTAAGGCGAGTCTGCGGTAGCGCGAAAAACGATTAAACAAGCCATTAAAAATCTTTTATTCACCACGAAGGCACGAAGGACACGAAACTTTAATTTCTTCGTGTCCTTCGTGCCTTCGTGGTGATAACTTCTTATCTATCATTAATCACAAACCCTGCTGTATCAGCATAGTTTTTACCGGGTTGAATGTTCTTCTGTGTATGGCTAAAAACCCGTACTGCTCGATTTCGGCCAGATGCTGCTTGGTGCCGTAGCCCTTATGCACATGAAACGCAAAGTCAGGGTATTGCTGATGATAGTCGACCATGAGTTTATCTCGTTCGACTTTCGCTAATATTGATGCCGCACTGATCGCCTGCACTTTGCTGTCGCCTTTAACAATAGCTTGGGCGGGTATCGACAGATTGGGAAGACGGTTGCCATCGACTAAAACCTCATCCGGCTGGACAGGCAAACCTTTTACAGCCCTTTGCATGGCTAGCATCGTGGCCTGGAGGATATTGAGCTGATCAATCTCTTCAACACTGGCTTGGGCAATCGACCAGCTTAAGGCGGATTCCTTAATGAGGATATAAAGACTGTCCCGTTTGCTCTCGCTAAGAACTTTGGAATCGGCTAATCCTGCTATCGGTCTCAGAGGGTTTAAGATAACGGCTGCGGCGAAGACCGGGCCGGCAAGTGGCCCGCGGCCAGCCTCGTCAACCCCTGCGACAAGATTTTTTGTTGAAAATACATCATCCCCACACTCCTGAATCAATTTAAGCCGCACTTAGCGCAATATGCCCCGATTTACATTGCGCAAAAAGCTGACCATATCAGACAATTCCTTGCTTTCACCGGCCAAATCTTCCATTTGGTCTATCGCATCTTCCAGACGCAGGTTGGCCTTGTAAATAATCTTGTAAGCTTTTCTGATCAACCTGATGTCTTCAGGGGAGATGCCGTTGCGTTCCATGCCGACTGAGTTGATGCCATGCGGCCGGGTGGGTTTCCCGCCGACCATCACAAACGGTGGAATGTCCTGGGTAATTGCACTACCCATAGCAGCAAAACTGTACTGGCCGATTTGGGTAAACTGATGCACTAGGGTGAATCCGCCCAAAATGGCATGACTATGCAAATGCACATGACCTGCCAATGAGGCTCCATTGGCCATAATGACGTGATTGCCGATGATGCAGTCATGCGCGACATGGGTGTAAGCCATGAACAGGTTATCATTGCCTATCTTGGTGAGGCTTTTATCCTGCTTGGTGCCGCGGTGCATTGAGGTATATTCGCGTATGGTGTTTCTGTCGCCGATTTCCAGCCGGGTGATTTCCGCCGCATACTTTTTGTCTTGGGGATCTTCGCCGATGGAGGTGAATTGATAGATGCGATTCTGTTTACCTATGGAGGTAGGCCCCTTGATAACAACATGGGAGCCTATCACAGTACCGGCACCGATTTTTACATCAGGTCCTATGACAGAAAAAGGGCCAACCGATACGTCATCGGCCAGCTCCGCCTTGCTATCAATTATCGCTGTTGGATCGATCAAATCAATTTACCACGGCCGCACATCTGATTTCCGCACTCGCTACGAACTCGCCGTCAACTTCTGCACGGCATTCAAATGCCCAGATATTACGCTTGCTTTTAAGGAATTTTGCTTCCAGCATCAAC
>DATBQC010000298.1:0-2362 GCA_036561065.1 Methylobacter sp.
CGATCAAATGGAAACAAGATTAACCAAACCCAACTTTTTAACCAACACAATGAGAGCGAAATATGTCTATTAAAAGAATGGTAGATCTGGACTTGTCAGGCAAGCGGGTATTAATCCGTCAGGATTTGAACGTACCGGTAAAAAACGGCAAAGTGACCAGTGACATTCGTATTCAAGCCAGCGTACCGACCATTGAAAAAGCCCTGGCTGCGGGCGCGGCGGTCATGTTGATGTCGCATCTGGGCCGCCCTGTGGAAGGCCAGTACGACGAAGAATCTTCGTTGAAACCGGTCGCCGAACGCTTATCCGAGTTGCTCGGCAAGCCGGTCAGATTGGAAAAAGACTGGATCGACGGCATCACCATACAGCCGGGCGAAGTCGTGCTGTGCGAAAACGTGCGTTTTAATGCCGGTGAAGGCAAAAACGACGATACGCTGGGTAAGAAAATGGCGGCTCTTTGCGACGTGTTTGTGATGGATGCTTTCGGCACCGCACATCGGGCGCAATCTTCAACTCACAGCGTGGCTAAATTTGCACCGATTGCTTGCGCGGGTCCACTGTTGTCCAACGAACTGGATGCTCTAGGCAAAGCCCTGGAAACACCGGCTAAACCACTGGTCGCGATTGTCGGCGGTTCTAAAGTCTCGACCAAATTGACAGTGTTAAAATCGCTGTCGGAAAAAGTCGACCAGTTAATCGTCGGCGGCGGTATTGCCAACACTTTTATTGCGGCCATGGGTTTCCCGGTCGGCAAATCACTGTATGAAGCCGATTTGCTGGACGAAGCCAAACGATTGATTGCTGCGGCCAAAAGCAACGGTTCCGACATTCCTATCCCTGTCGACGTGGTTTGCGCCAAGGAATTTTCTGAAACTGCTGTCGCGACCGTTAAAAAAGTCGCTGATGTCGAAGCCGATGACATGATTATGGACATAGGCCCCGAGACCGCAAAACAGTATGCCGAAATCTTAAAAACTGCTGGCACCATCGTCTGGAACGGCCCGGTCGGCGTATTTGAATTCGACCAGTTCGGCAACGGTACCAAAGCGCTGGCGACAGCGATTGCCGAAAGCAAGGCTTTCTCGATTGCAGGCGGCGGCGATACCTTGGCGGCTATCGACAAATACGGCATTAACGATGACGTATCCTATACCTCGACCGGCGGCGGCGCTTTCCTTGAATTTCTTGAAGGCAAAGAACTTCCCGCTGTTTCTGTGTTAAAATCACGCTAACAAGTTAGGCGAAGGGCAAAGGGCGAAGGGCGAAATGTCTTTCACCTTTTGCCCTTTGCCTTTTGCCTTAACTACAACGCATCAGGATTAAAAATGGCCAGAGTCACTATCGAAGATTGTTTAGAACATGTTGAAAACCGTTTCAAACTGGTTTTATTAGCCAGCACCCGAGCGCGTCAACTGAGCCACGGTGCGACTGAATTTGTCCCGCGCGGCAAAGACAAAGATACGGTTGTCGCCTTACGCGAAATAGCGGCAGGCCACGTCACGACTGAAAACGTCAATCTGCTGCACCGTGTCGGCGAAGTTCATGAGCACCAACATAACCCAATGTTCTGATTTGTAGACTATGCTGGAAATAGCCGACCCGATCGAGTTGGAACGCCCTCAGGACAAACTGATCCGGCGTTTATGCACGACCTTGTCCGGCTATCTGGATCAAACCCAAATCGATCAATGCGTCCGTGCCTATGAAGTAGGTGCGGCCGCTCACGCCGGTCAATTCCGCAAAAGCGGCGAAGCCTATATTTGCCACCCTGTCTCTGTCGCCATCAGCCTTGCTGAAATGCGCATGGACGCCAACGGCATCATGGCCGCCATACTCCATGATGTTATTGAAGATACGCCGGTCAGTAAAAAAGAACTGGCTGACAAGTTCGGCGCAGAAGTCGCTGAACTGGTCGACGGAGTTACCAAATTAACCAAAATCGACAGTAAATCACACGCCGAAACTCAAGCGGAAAACGTCCGTAAAATGTTTCTAGCCATGGCTAAGGATTTACGCGTCATCATCGTCAAGCTGGCAGACCGGCTGCACAACATGCAGACACTCGGTTCCATGCCCTATGAAAAAAAGCGCCGCATCGCCCGCGAAACCTTGGACATTTATGCCCCAATCGCCAATCGCCTAGGTATGAATAGCATCCGGCTAAAACTCGAAGCACTGAGTTTTGAAGCGATGTTCCCGATGCGGCATACGGTGTTAAACAATGCGGTAAAAAAAGCGCGGGGCAACCGCCGAAAAATTGTCGACATCATAGAAAGCACGATCAAAAACCGTTTGGAACAAGCCGATATAAATTGCGATGTGGCGGGCCGGGAAAAAAATCTTTACAGCATTTACAAGAAAA
>DATBQC010000299.1:0-2715 GCA_036561065.1 Methylobacter sp.
AACCTGCCGTGGAAATCAAAGGCGCTACGTTTACCGAGCTGCATGTCTATCAGCAAGCCGATGACGCGTGGGTTGCCCAATGTGTTGTCGATGTTTAGAGGAGCCATTCAATGGATACCCGTCAATTTATACAACGAGACGAAACCTGTTGGGAAATCAAGCCTTACGGGAACATGCGCGTTCCGGCGATTATTTATGCCGACGCGCAATTACTGCAGGATATGGATCAGAAAGTTTACGAGCAGATCACCAATGTCGCGACCTTGCCGGGTATTGTCGAAGCGGCTTACGCGATGCCCGACGCACACTGGGGCTACGGTTTTCCGATCGGCGGCGTCGCCGCTTTCGACCCCGATCAAAGCGGCGTGGTCTCGGCCGGCGGCGTCGGTTTCGACATTTCCTGCGGCGTCCGCACCTTGCATACCGGCCTTAATATCGCCGAACTGCAACCGCACAAACACGCGCTGGCGGATGCGTTATACCGCACGGTTCCCGCCGGTCTAGGCAGCAGGGGCCGAATACATTTGAATCATGATGGCATGCACGGCATGCTGACCGGCGGCGCAGAATGGGCGCTCGAACAGGGTTATGGCGAGGCGCAGGATCTGGAGCGCATTGAAGAACACGGCTGCATGGCCGGTGCCGAACCGCACTACGTTTCCCCCAGAGCCAGGGAACGGCAAAAAGATGAAATGGGCACCCTGGGTTCCGGCAATCATTACTTGGAAGTGCAGCGGGTCGCGGAAATTTTCGACCCGGCTGTCGCCAAAACTTTCGGCTTACACATTGATGATGTGGTGATCAGTATACATTGCGGCTCTCGAGGTCTGGGCCACCAGATCGGCACCGAGTTTCTGAAAGACATGGCGATGTCGGCGGCCCAATACCAGATCATGTTGCCGGATCGCGAACTAGCCTGTGCGCCATTAAATTCACCTTTAGGAAAAAAATATCTGGGCGCGATGCGGGCAGCCATCAACTGCGCATTGGCCAACCGCCAGATTATTACCCACCTGACCCGGCAGGCTGTCGCTACGGTATTTCCAGGCCTCCATCTCGGCCTGTTGTACGATGTCTCGCACAACACCTGCAAGCTGGAGCATCACACGATTAACGGCCAGAAAAAAGCGCTGTATGTACACCGAAAAGGCGCGACCCGTGCTTTCGGCCCCGGCCATCCCGATTTGCCGGACGTATTCAAAAAGACCGGCCAACCGGTGCTGATCGGCGGATCGATGGGAACCAGTTCTTATGTGCTGTGCGGAACAAAAGAGAGCGAACAGCGCGCATTCAGCTCGGCTTGTCATGGCGCGGGACGGGCGATGAGTCGCACTCAGGCCAGCAAGCAATGGCAAGGCAGAACACTGATCGAAGAATTGGCTACGCAAGGCATAATCATCCGTAGCCCGTCCATGCGCGGTGTGGCCGAAGAAGCGCCTCTGGCTTATAAAGATGTCAGTGCGGTGGTGGATATTGCCGACCGGGCAGGTTTAGCCAGGAAAGTAGCCAGACTGGAGCCGGTGATTTGTATAAAAGGCTAAAGGCGCAGGGCGAAAGGCTAAAAGAGGCCTTATTTTGCTCGTCAGCATCTAAGCAACCCGTCATCCCGGCAGGGAATGCAGGGATCCAGTAGCCATGGATGGCAAACTTCGAGCTATCCATGAGCATAGACACCGACATCCCCTGTCTGAATCCGGGTTGGGTATATTGCCGACCGGGCCGGACTGGCCCGAAAAGTCGCCAGGCTGGAACCGGTGATTTGTGTCAAAGGCTAAAGGCGCAGGGCGAAAACGGTGTCCCCGCTAAAGTTCATAAGCATCTACACAGCTCGTCATCCCGGCAGGGAATGCAGGGATCCACGACTTGCATGGATGCAGGAGGTAGAGCAACGCAGGAGCGGTTGCCGAGTAGCCATGGATGGCAAACTTCGAGCTATCCATGAGCATAGACACCGACATCCCCTGTCTGAATCCGAGCTGGGTATAAACCAGTGATTTCCATCGGCACCAGCGGCTGGAGCTACCAACACTGGCAAGACCGTTTTTACACCGGCGTCGCCCAAAAAGACTGGCTTAAATTCTACGCAGAACACTTCTCTGCAGTGGAAGTTAACGGCACTTTTTATCGTCTGCAAAGCCCCGCCACTTTCGAAAAATGGTTTAATGAAACCCCGCCAACCTTCAGGTTCGCAATAAAAGCCAATCGCTATTTAACGCATAACAAAAAACTGCTCGATCCCAAACCATCGGTACTAATCGAGAAAACCCACGCCGAAGCGCTGGGAGATAAACTAGCCGTAGTGTTATGGCAACTGCCCGCTCTATTGAAAAAGGATTTACCCCGGCTGCAAGGCTTTATCGACGCCTTGCAGCAATGGCCCGAAGTACACCACAGCATAGAATTCCGGCACGCATCCTGGTTCGATGATGAAACAGCGGATTGCCTGACCCAAGCCAATGTCGCCGTTTGCCTGTCGGATGCTGAAACTTGGCCGATGTGGGATCGCGTCACCTCAACTCTGGTTTATATCCGTCTGCATGGACACGCACGAACTTATGCTTCGTCCTACAGCAAATCCGAACTGGCCTATTGGGCCGAGCGCATTGCCCTGTGGTCCCAGCAGGGTAAGGACGTACATGTTTATTTCGACAATGACGCCGAATGCGTAGCGCCTTTTAATGCATTATCTTTGCAGGCAATGCTGCAAAGCTTATA
>DATBQC010000300.1:0-1724 GCA_036561065.1 Methylobacter sp.
TCTTGTTCCCGCACTAACAGCCGCTCTATACATTTTTTTATATCCCTGTTCGTTTACGCATTTACTCGCAATCGACAAAAAGAAATTCACGACATTCGTCGTCGAATCGAGGATCAAACACCCCTAACTATAGAGGAATCACGCAAGATTCGATCTGATGCTATTCGCAAAGAGGATGAACATTCTCAAGAGACATAGACCGCAAGAATCGAGAGATTGAACGCTTGAAGGAAGAGATCAATGTGTTTGAATCTCCTCCAACTGAAACTCCTACAAAGACGCATTCTGAGAAGACAGTCAAAATTGAGCCGACTTCATCTCAATTGGAGATCCTTAACTTTATTGGTCTCAATGGGGGCAGAGTCTTAGAGGGAACATTGATTGAACAAAGCACTGAGTCCCAAGTAAAGACTGAATATGATCTAGGTGAACTTGTGAGAACGAAACTTCTTGATCGTGAATACATAAGCAATGGCAACTTCGGATATGATATCACTCATAAAGGTCGCAGCTGTTTGGTGGACCATGGACTGGTGTAGAGCTGCATCGAAGCTATACGGTAGGGCCGTAAGATGTGCTGAACGCAGTGAAGCGTTCAATCGCGAACGATGCGGTTCCTAACGTCAAAGCACCATACTTGACGGCTTAACTTAGATGCTTGTTTAGTAGTGAACATATTTTTAACCAGTACACTCAACCAACGTAAGGATTCCTTTATATGGGCACATCATCAATCATTACCCAAATGTTCAGTCAAATAATAAGCGCCTACTGGTGGACGATACCCCTGCTTTTTCTGATCACTTTTCTGAAATCGCCGTTCATGAAAGGCATGTTTGGTGAGTTTCAGGTTAATCTGGCAGCAAAGTTTTTTCTGGATAAAGAAATCTACACCTTGTTTAAAAACGTTACGCTACCAACAGAGGACGGAAGCACTCAAATCGACCACGTTATTGTGTCGCGATACGGCGTATTTGTAATCGAAACCAAGAACATGAAAGGCTGGATATTCGGCAATGTTCAACAAAAAATCTGGACGCAGAAGATTTACCGGCACACCAGCACCTTTCAAAACCCGCTACATCAGAACTACAAACACACCGAAACACTGCGCTCTTCGCTGGAACTCGAACCGAATAAGGTGTTTTCGGTGGTCGTCTTTGTCGGCGATAGCACTTTCAAAACCGCAATGCCGGACAATGTTGTTTATGGGATGGGTTATATCCACTTTGTAAAAACCAAAAGGCAGGTCATTCTAAGTGATAATGATGTTGTGGCCATTTGCACCAAGATTCAGTCCGGCCGGTTAAAGCCATCGATCAGAACCCATATTGATCATGTTAGGCACGTCAAAACGCTGGTCGAGGAAAAACAGCGGCAAGATGACAGTTCATGCCCAAAATGCGGCATGCCTATGATATTGCGAACCGCACGACGTGGCGACAATCAAGGTAAGCAGTTCTAGGGATGTACCGGTTATCCGGGATGCAAAACGGTTAGACAATTAACGTAAAAGTATCGCATCTATTGCGTGAGTGGAAGGCGGTCTAATACTGGGGTTGCTATGTGCATCGTCTTCACGATGAATGTAGCTGAGCATTGAAGTAACTATTTACTGGCTGATTGAGTAGCATAACCTAAGTGATATGCTCAGCCTCGTCTCGAGGGATGGGCAAAACTTAAAAGAGCTGACCGCCCTCATCTCACCAAAATAGTTCTCAGAC
>DATBQC010000301.1:0-13851 GCA_036561065.1 Methylobacter sp.
CCGCTAAATCCTATGGTGACCAAACCGAAAATATTGATGATCGTAAAAATGACATTCATGGGCTTAGATTCAAGGCGAAAGGTTCAAGGCTAAAGGCTAAAGGACTAAAGTTTTTTCGCCTTTAGCCTTTCTTTAAATTTAAAGAGGCTGGAATTTATTCTCGATGTTGACAACCAGTTTCTTATCCATCACAAACATGACCACATGATCGCCTTCTTCAAACACCGTGCCACCGTGAATGGAAATAACCTGTTTGTCGCGTATCAAGGCACCCATCACGATGCCTTCGGGAAAACTAATCGCATCCACCCTTCGTCCGACAACGGAGTTCAGATCATTACTCTGATGGGCAATAGCCTCGATAGCCTCGGCGGTGCCGCCGCAAAGGGAACTGACTTGTGCCACATCACCGCGGCGTACATGTTTTAAAATACTGCCGAGCGTTTCCTGGTTTGGCAATACGGCAACATCAATTCCCGTTCCAGGCAATAACTTGCTGTATGACACATGATTGAGCAAACAGATAGCTTTCCGCGCACCCAAACTTTTTGCCAAAGAGGCGGAGACAATGTTGACACCGTCATTTTCGGTAATCGCACAAAACAAATCGGTGCTGTCGATAGATTCATCAAGCAACAGCGTCTCATCGGCGCAATCACCTAAAAGCACTACGGTATGATCAAGATCCTTGGCTATTTTATGAGCGCGCCTGGGATCTTTTTCAATAATTTTCACCCGATGATCGCTTTCCAACGCCAGCGCCAAACGCTTGCCGACATGACCGCCGCCAGCGATGATAATTCGCTTTAACGGAGCCTCCAACTTATTCAATTCCTTCAATACCCCCCGGACTTCTTCACGAGGCGCTACAAAAAACACTTCATCGCCCGTCTCAATAACGGCCTCACCGCTCACCACCAGCGGAACACCTTGCCGGAAAATAGCCACCACACGAATTTTGCCGCCGACTAGGCGATCTTTCAGCGTTCTAATTTCTTTACCCGTTAAGGAACCATCCGCCACTACCTTGACCGAAAAAAGCCGAACCATACCGTCAGCGAAATCGGAAATGTGCTGAACACCGGGAAACTCAATTAAATTGCGGATAGCCTCCATGACAATTTGTTCCGGACTGATCACAATATCCACCGGAATACCGTTCGGGCCGAACAATTGCGGATTATTCAGATAGTCAACGGCGCGCACCCGTGCAATCGTTTTCGGCCGACTGTACAGTGTATTGATGATCACGCACGCCAGCATATTCGTCTCGTCGCTATCGGTAACGGCGATAATAATATCGGCAGTCCGTGCGCCGGCCTGTTCGAGTACTATCGGATGCGCCGCATTACCGGCAACAGTGGCAATATCGAACCGCTCTTTTAATGCGTCGAGCAACTCCGTCCTGAAATCAACGACTACAATATCGTTCTCTTCGCTTGCCAACGCTCCGGCAACCGACGAACCGGTAACCCCGGCCCCAAGAATAAGTATTTTCATTTGCGCCCTTCGCCTTGTATCTTTCGCTTACATTTTCGCTAGTACAGCCGCTACCGTTTCGCCCATAGCCGCAGGTGTCGGACAGATGGTGACGCCCAAGTCTTTCAACATGGCTACTTTTTCCGCGGCGCTTTCGCCCGCCGATGAAATAATCGCACCGGCATGCCCCATGCGCCGACCTTCCGGCGCCGTTAATCCGGCGATATAAGCAACTACCGGCTTGGTCATATGTTCTTTGGCAAAAATACCGGCCTCAACTTCTTGGGGACCGCCGATTTCGCCAATCATGACCACCACTTTAGTTTCTGGATCAGCTTCAAACTTTTCCAGAATATCGCGATGCGAACTGCCGTTGATCGGGTCGCCGCCGATACCGACCGAAGTTGAAATGCCAATACCCAGACGCTTCATTTGATCAGCCGCTTCATAACCCAAGGTGCCCGACCGACCAACGATGCCGACATTACCTTTCATGTAAATATGCCCTGGCATAATGCCCAGCATGGCGCGCCCTGGGCTGATAGTGCCCGCACAATTTGGGCCGGTCAGGACCATTCTGTGCTCTACAGGGAAACGGCGCAGAAAGTTTTTAACTGTCATCATGTCCTGAGTAGGGATACCGTCGGTAATCGCCACACAATATTTGATGCCCGCATCGGCGGCTTCCATGATCGAATCGGCGGCGAAAGCGGGGGGGACAAAGATAATGCTGGCTTCCGCGCCAACCTGGCGCACGGCTTCTTTTACCGTATTAAAAACCGGCCGGCCCAAGTGTGTCTGTCCGCCCTTGCCTGGCGTGATGCCGCCGACGACGTTAGAGCCGTAGTTGATCATGTCCTGGGCGTGAAAACTGCCGATTTTTCCGGTAAAGCCTTGGACAATAATGCGTGTTGTTTCATCAATTAAAATAGCCATCTTTATGCTCCCTGTACCGCTTCTTTTGCAACCGCTTCATTGCGCGCTTGCACCGCTTTTTCAGCCGCTTCGGCCAAGGTTTCCGCGGTAATAATAGGCAGGCCGCTTTCTGCGATAATCCTACGGCCTTCTTCAACGTTGGTGCCTGACAACCTGACAATCAACGGTATTTTCATATCGATTTTCTTGACTGCCTCGACAACGCCTTCGGCAATCCAATCGCAACGATTGATACCGGCGAAAATATTCACCAACATGGCTTTTACATTCTTGTCAGCCAACACTAAACGAAAGGCTTTTTCGGTACGTTCAGCCGATGCGCCGCCGCCTACATCGAGGAAGTTGGCAGGCTCGCCGCCGGCCAGTTTAATCATGTCCATGGTTGCCATCGCCAAACCGGCGCCGTTAATCATGCAGCCGATGTCGCCATCGAGTCCGACATAGCTTAAGCCGCGGTCGGCAGCCGCCATTTCGCGCGGGTCTTCCTGGGTTTTATCGCGCAATTCTGAGATTTTTTGCTGACGGAACAACGCGTTGTCATCAAAGCCCATTTTGGCGTCCAGCGCAACCAGCTCGTTGCTGCGGGTAACCACCAGAGGATTGATTTCCAGCATGCTGACATCGAGTTCGCGCAGGGCGCGGTAACAGCCTCGGATGGTTTTAACCGCGTGGCTCAACAATTCAGGATCCAGACCCAATGCGAAGGCCATTTCGCGCGCCTGATAGTCTTGCAGGCCCACAGCGGGTTCGATATAAATCTTGGTGATCGCATCGGGATTGTTTTCGGCCAATTCCTCGATTTCCATGCCGCCTTGAGCGGAACCGACCATGACTATGCGCTCTGAACTACGGTCAACCAGGAAACAGAAATACATTTCCTTGACGATGTCGGTACCGGCTTCGACATACAATCTGCCGCACACTTTGCCGGCAGGACCGGTTTGATGGGTGACCAGTCGCTTGCCCAGCAATGCTTCCGCCGCCGCTTCAACTTCATCATGAGTTTTACAGATTTTAATGCCGCCCGCTTTACCGCGCGCACCGGAATGAATCTGCGCTTTTACCGCCCAGATGTGTCCGCCAATATCTCTGGCGCGCTGCACCGCTTCTTCAGGGCTGTAGGCCATACCGCCTTCAGCGATTTTAACGCCATAACCGCTTAAAATTTCTTTCGCCTGATATTCATGAATATCCACAGCATCTCCTATTTATGTGTTGCGTAGGCCGGGTCAGCGTAGCGTAACCCGACAAGACTATTATTTTTTTGCTGCGATAGCTTCGGCAGCCCTGACCACGTTATTGGCCATTTTCTCCGATGCCGCATCGATTAAACGACCGTCCAATGCTGCCGCGCCTTTACCTTGCGCTGCCGCTTCTTTCAAAGCAACCAAAATACGTTTTGCTTTGTCAACTTCAGCTGCAGGCGGGGTAAATATTTCATTGGCTAATTCCACTTGTGACGGATGTATCGCCCATTTACCTTCGCAACCTAAAGCCGCCGCCCGTCTTCCGGCCATTTTGTAGCCTTCGGGATCTTTAATGTCGCCAAAAGGGCCATCGATAGGACGCAAGCCATAGGCTCGACAGGCAACCGTCATCCGGCTGATCGCAAAATGCCATTGATCGCCAGGATAATCAGGATTTAAACCGCCGATGTTAGTCGTTCTGGCACGATTGCTGGCAGCGTAATCGGCTACACCAAAATGCAACGCCTCAAGACGACCCGATGCGCCGTTGCGTGCAATGTCTTCAACATTAGCCATGCCCAAGGCGGTTTCAATCAAGGCTTCAATACCGATCTTGTTTTTCAGGCCTTGTTGCATTTCCAGCTGGTTAAGCATAGCTTCAACCATATAAACATCGGCATAAACGCCCACTTTAGGAATCAAAACCGTGTCCAGCTTTGCGCCGCACTGCTCGACCAGATCCACCACGTCACGCACCATGTACTGAGTGTCCAGGCCGTTGATGCGTACTGAAATAGTTACGCCGTGCCCTTTCCAGTCCAGGTCGTTAATCGCTTCAATAATGTTCTTTCTGGCTTGTAACTTGTCATCGGGCGCTACGGCATCCTCAAGATCCAGAAAAATAAAATCGGCGCCACTTCTCATCGCTTTTTCAAACATTTCAGGGCTAGAACCCGGAACGGCTAATTCACAGCGTTGAACTCGTTGAACTGACGCTGCATATAAGGTGTGGCTCATTGGTGCTTTCCTAATTTCATTGTTGTAAATCCGGCCGGGGTAAACCCGACCCACGCGGCTTAAGCCGAACTTAAATTAACCGCACATTTTACTTCGAGAGGTCTCAAAGTCAATTTTTACCGCGTGTTTTTCGGCTCAAGCCCTAATCTGCCCTTGCCGATTTTGAGCGGCTATGTCATTATTGCCGGTTTTTGGACGTTGGCTTTTTCAATGTTCAAGCTGTGTTAATCACTCAACTACTTAAAGAGGCAATGCAATGGCTGGTCGTAACCACCTTTATATTCCAGGCCCTACCAATGTGCCAAATGAAATCCTGAACGCTATGCATGTCAACATGGAAGACCATCGCTCTCCTGTGTTCCCAAAACTGCTGACACCTCTTTTACAAGATCTGAAAAAAATCTTTAAAACAGAAACCGGACAAGCGTTTATTTTTCCCGCTACCGGCACCGCAGGCTGGGAAGTTGCGTTGACCAATATCCTAAATCCGGGCGACAAGGTTTTAATCTATCGATTCGGTCAATTCAGTCATTTATGGGCTGAAATGGCAAAACGTCTGGGCTTCGATGTTGAAATTCATCAGGAAGTCTGGGGTAAAGGTATTCCTCTGGATAGATTGGAAGCCCGTTTAAAAGAAGATACCAAACACGAAATCAAGGCCGTTTTAGCAACGCACAATGAAACCGCTACCGGCGTTACCAGCGATATTGGCGGCGTTCGTAAAGCCATGAACGCGGCGAGTCATCCTGCGTTTTTATTCGTAGACGGCGTCAGCTCTATTGCAAGTCTCGATTTCCGCATGGACGAATGGGGCGTTGACGGTGCAATCAGCGGCTCGCAAAAAGGCTTTATGATGCCTGCCGGCGGCGCGTTTTTGGCATTCAGCCAGAAAGCCTTAGCAGCCGTTGAAACATCAACCTACCCGCGTTGTTTCCTGGACTTAAGAGACCAGATGAACGCCAACAAAGACGGCTACACGCCTTACACACCGGCGCTTCCTATTCTTTACGGTCTGCGTAAAGCATTAGATTTGTTGCAGGAAGAAGGCCTGGAAAATGTTTATGCTCGCCATCACCGCTTGGCCGAAGGCGTTCGCAAAGCCGTTGCCGCCTGGGGATTAACGATCTGCGCACAACCCGGTTTTGAGTCGGATACGGTTACTGCGATTGTTGTTCCTGCGGACAAAGACGCCAGGGACGTGATCAGCACCGCTTTTAGCAAATACGACATTTCTTTAGGCGCAGGTTTATCCGAACTTGCCGGCAAAGCTTTCCGTATCGGCCACGTCGGCGACATGAACGACGTTTCGATGTTGGGCTGTATCGCAGGCGTTGAAATGGCGATGCTGGACAACGGCTTTGACATCAAGCCGGGTTCCGGCGTTGCTGCGGCGATTGAATACTATCGTTCAACAGCGCAGTAATATCGTATGGGGCGCGTGCAACGCGCCCCATATGCCTCAACTTAAGCTAAACCTTAATTCACCACGAAGGCACGAACGACTGCATGGACGCAGGAGGTAGAGCAATGCAGGAGTAATTGCCGAGAACACGAATTTTTTATTTCGCTTCTTATCATCGTGTTATGTTTTTAAACAGAGAGCCTGTATATTCAAATTGATTAATCACCGCGAAGATAAGAAATTTTTACTCTGTTTTTCTTCGTGTTCTTCGTGTCTTCGTGGTGATATATCTTAACCCAACACGCGCACTGTGAGGATAACCCATGAGCAAACCAAAAGTCTTTGTTACCCGCAAGTGGCCCGCCTCAGTCGAAGCCAAACTAAAAGCCCTTTACGACGTCACCTTAAACGAAGATGACCAGCCTTTAAGCGCAGACGAATTCAAATCCGCGCTGCAAAACTACGACGCCGTTTGTCCCACCGTTTGCGATTCATTCCCTGCCGACGTGATCAACGTCGACAACAAACGCTGCAAAATCCTCGGCAACTTCGGCGTAGGCTACAACCATATCGATATTAATGCAGCCAAAGCGCAAGGCATAGTCGTGAGCAACACCCCCGGCGTGTTGACTCACAGCACCGCCGATATTGCGATGACCTTGTTGCTAATGTCCGCACGTCGCGGCGCAGAAGGCGACCGCCTGGTTCGCGCCAAACAATGGCAAGGCTGGTGCCCGACGCATATGCTGAGCAGCGATGTAACCGGCGCAACCTTAGGCCTGATCGGCTTCGGCCGTATCGCACAAGCCATGGCGAAAAAAGCCCATCACGGCTTCGGCATGAAAATCGTCTATTTCAAACCCAGCCCGGCCGAGGAATATGTCGTTGACGACCTCAACGCGACCCGTTGCGAATCGATAGAAGACCTGCTGCAAGTAGCCGATTATGTTTCATTGCACTGCCCCGGCGGCGAGGCGACCCGGCATTTGATCAATGCCGACATGATTAACCTGATGAAACCGTCAGCACACTTAATCAACACCGCTCGAGGCGATGTGGTTGATAGTGTTGCGCTGATAGCCGCGCTCAAAAATAAACGGATTGCCGGAGCAGGCCTTGATGTGTATGAAGGGGAGCCTAATGTACACGAAGGCTTCCTGACCCTGGATAACGTATCGCTATTGCCGCATTTGGGCAGCGCCACCTTAGGAACGCGTACGGCAATGGGCGAAAAAGTTTTAGCCAATCTGGCCGCATTCTTTGCCGGGGATCATCTTCCTGACCGGGTTGCCTAACTGTCATTTTGACAAATAACTGTTCAATTCTGACAAATTTGTAATCTGCTTGTCATGTTGCTGTTTGGAATGGCCTGTTAACATTCCAAACATGCAACGAATCATCTACCCGATACTCCTCCTTACCCTGTTGAACCTGACTCTCACCGGTTGCGCCCGTTTTGAGGATCACCCACTGAATCCCACCGACTCTGCGGTTCACCTCGAAGCCCGCACCCTATCTAGCGCGGGGCTGCAGAACTTTATCAATAGAGTGGTCGTAAACAAAACAGGGCAACACCCTAAAGCCTGGGATATGGACCGGCTAACGCTGGCGGCGATTTATTACCATCCTGACCTCGCTCTGGCCCGAGTCCAAGCAGAAACAATGGATGCAGCAATCACCACGGCTGGTCAACGGCCCAATCCCAGCATCACGGTCACACCGACCTGGGTGCGTAACTTGGCGACAGCAGCTGTCCCCTGGATAGCGGCCAGCGCCATCAGCATCCCCATCGAAACCGCCGGGAAACGCGGTTTTCGTATAGATAAAGCCGAACATTTCAGCGACGCGGCGCGTTTACGAATAGTAGATGCGGCTTGGCTGGTACGCGGGCGTTTGCGACTGGCGATGCTGGAAGTCTACGCCGCGCAGGAAGCCGGGCGACTGCTTCAACAGCAACTCGCCGTACAACAGGCCATGACCGAACGGCTGGAACAACAACTAACGGCAGGCGAAATTACCCGACCCGAAGTGATTCGGTCTCATCTCACCTTAAACCAACTGCAACTGAACACCAGTGCCGCGCAAAAAAGAAGCGCCGAAAGCCGGGTGTTGCTGGCTACCGCTATCGGTGTGCCTGTCGATGCACTGAGGAACATCGAACTCGATTTTGCGAATCTTGCCAAGCCCCCGGCATTAAACAGCTTCCCCGTCCAAAACCTGAAAGAAATCGCGTTACGCAAACGCCCCGATGTGTTGGCCGCATTGGCCGATTACGATGCCGCGCAATCCGCTCTGCAACTGGAAATCGCCAATCAATATCCCAACATTCAAGCCAATCCCGGCTATACTTGGGAAATGGGCGAACATCGCTGGGCTTTAGGCTTAACGGCACTGCAATTACCGATATTACATCAAAACCAGGGACCGATTGCCGAAGCCGAAGCTAAACGCCGTGAGCTTGCCGTGCGTTTTGAAGCCTTGCAAATGCGCATCCTCGGCGATATTGATCGCGCCCACGCTGGCTTGACGGCGGTGTTTACCAAGTGGCTGACTGCCGAACAGCAAGCGCGACTTCAGCAAGATAGCCTGCATTCAGCCGAAGCCTCGTTCCAGGCAGGGGAAACCGACCGTCTGGCCCTGCTCGGCGCGGAACTGGAAAATGCGGCTGCCGAACGCGCCCGCCTGGATGTGCTGGTCGAAACTCAGCAAGCGCTCAATGCGCTGGAAGATACCTTACGCTATCCCATTGCCTCTACGCTCACCGCGACATTAATTTCCGATTCCGCAACCAGGAAAACGCCTCAATGAAACCGGTTATTTGGATAAAAATCGTAGTGCTGAGCGCCTGCATAGTTTGCTGCAACTCGGCTGTTTGGGCTGAAGAGCCGGAATTCGCAACCGAAGTGGCCGTGCAGACCGGCAAAATCACCAAGGCCACTTTACATCGTTATGTGATGGCTTACGGTACGGTTGAACCGGAACCTGCGACGGGCGGCAAACCACCGGCCAGTTCGAAAATTGCCGCGCCGACGATGGGTATCCTCACGCAAATCTATTGCGAGGAAGGTCTGCAAGTTAAAAAAGGAGATTTATTATTTGAGCTGGATACGCGTAGCGCCGATGCGCTGATTGCCAAAGCCGAAGTGGCTGTCGAATTCGCACAAAAGAATTTTGCGCGCAAACAGCAACTGAACGCTACCGATAACATCTCGCGCAAGCTTTATGACGAAGCGGAACAACTGCTGCAAACCGCCCGCAAGGATTTGCTCAACGCTAAAACACAGAAGGATTTGTTGCAAATTAAGGCGCCTTTATCCGGCACCGTGGCGGTCATCCATTTCAAAATCGGCGAGGCGGTCAATCTGAATACAATATTGGCGGACTTGATCGACCTGGATCGTCTGGACATTGTTATCCATGTACCCAGTCAGGAAGCAGCCGCACTTCGCTTGGGGCAGACGGCGGAAATCAGTACGGCAGGAAATATGCCGATTCAACCGGGAAAATTGGCTTTTATCGGCTCCCAAGTCGACCCGCTCACCGATACCGTGTTGGTTAGAGCTACTTTAAATAAGGCCTCCGGCCTGCGCCCCGGACAATTCGTCAGTGTGCGCATCGTCGTTGAAGAGCTGTTTGGACGCTTGGCCGTTCCGATCGAAAGCGTAGCAAACAAGCAAGGGGAGAGTGTGATTGCCGTGGTTGAAGGTGATAGCGCTAAACAGAAAGTCATCAAGCCGGGGTTGCGTGACGGTAATCTTATTGAAATATCGGGTGAAGGTTTACAAGAAGGCATGACTGTCGTCACCCAAGGCGTTTACGGTCTGCCGTCGGAGACGCATGTACGGGTGCTGAGATAATGCCCACCACGACCTTCGGCTCTTTTGCGACTCGCCACGGCCTAGTTATAGCTTTTCTCTGCATCGCCCTGTGCTTGGCCGGAGCCTATGCGGCGCTGGGTATGCCTTCATCCATCTTTCCGCAGACCAATTTCCCGCGCGTGGTCATCCTGATCGACAACGGCGTGATGCCTGCCAACGAGATGATGGCGACCATCACCCGCCCGGTCGAAGAGGCCATGAAAGACATTCCAGGCGTGCGCACCGTGCGCTCGAAAACCGGGCGCGGCTCGGCGGAAATCAACGTGTTTTTCACCTGGCAAACGGATATGGTGCAGGCGGAGCTGTTCGTGCAGGGGCGACTTGCAGTCATGCAAAAAGCGTTACCGGCGACCGCAAACTCGGCCGTTTGGCGGCTCACTTTTGCCGCCTTTCCGGTAGTCGGCCTGAGCCTTACCGGCCCCGCGCATTCGCTGACCGAGCTCTGGGAAACGGCGCGTTACACGATTGGCCCTCGATTGCTGCGCATACCCGGCGTGGCCCGCACCGGTATCGTCGGCGGACGGGCGCCGGAATATCACGTTATTGTCGATCCGTTACGCTTGCAAGCCGTAAATCTGAGTTTAGCTCAAGTCACCGATGCATTGGTCAGGAACAACCTGATCGCACCGACAGGTATGCTGGAGGAAGACTATAAGCTTTACCTGACAGTGGTGGACGGTCGCGTCCATACTGTCGAAGACATACAAAACCTGACCGTCTCGGTTACCGGCAACACCCCGATTGCCGGAGCTGCACAACCGGTTGCAACCGGTATTCATCCTATCCGCATTAAGGATTTTGCACAGGTTGAGCGCACCCAGGAACCGGCTTTCAACATCGTCACCGCAAACGGCGTTAATGCCGTTTTGCTCAATGTCTACAGCCAGCCGGACGGCAGCACCCTCGACATCGCCAGACAACTGAAACAAGAACTGGAATTGCTAGAAAAAGCCTTGCCGCCGGGTATGCAGGCATCGGTTTTCTACGATCAATCGCTGTTGGTGGGCGACTCCATCCGGAGCGTTTGGGAGGCCATTCTTTTGGGACTGATACTTTCCGTCGTCATACTTTACGTGTTCCTGAAAAATTGGGGAGCCACTTTGATTGCCGCATTGGTGATTCCGGCCACGGTTTTGATTACCCTGCTTACCTTGCGCGTCACGGGGCTTGGTTTTAACTTAATGACGCTGGGCGGCATTGCCGCCGCCATCGGCTTGATTATCGATGACGCTATTGTGGTGGTGGAAGCAGTTCACAGCAAAATTTCCGCAGGCGAACAACGCCTGGCAGCGGTACAGCAAGCCTTGGTGGAAATTTTTCGGCCTTTGCTGGCTTCGACGCTGACGCCGGTGGTCGTGTTCATACCGCTGGCGTTTCTGGATGGTGTTGCAGGTTGTTTTTTCCGGGCCTTGGCCTTGACGATGGTGGTGTCTCTGCTGACCTCGCTGGTGCTGGCCGTCACGCTGATTCCGTCGCTCGCAGCTTGTTGGATGCCGACTGGCAGGCATTCACCGTCCAATGCTAAAGCAAATTGGCTGGAACGCCTGATTCAAAGCTACGAAAAGGTGTTGCGCACGGCGCTCAAACAGGCCGGAAAAGTTCTGACCGGCTGCATGTTAATTTTGGCGTTGGGAGTCTGGCTATACGGACAATTGGAAAGCGAGTTCCTGCCGTTTATGGATGAAGGCGGCTTCGTGCTCGATTACCGCGCGCCGTGGGGCACCAGCTTGGCAGAAACCGACCGGCAACTGCGTCAGGCCGAAACCATCCTCCGCGCCATGCCGGAGTTGGAAAGCTATTCGCGGCGAACCGGCGCAAGACTGGCTTTGGGTATTTCGCAAGCGCACATGGGCGATTTTTTGGTTAAATTAAAACCGGACCGGCAACGGAAAACCGACGAGGTTGTTGCCGATCTGCGCAAGCAGCTTCATGTTGCCGTGCCCGGAATCAAATGGGAGTTTGCGGGTATTCTTAACGACCTGATCGGCGATTTGACCTGGTCGCCCCGGCCTATCGAGATCAAGATTTTCTCCACCGATGTCGAATGGCTCAAGCAAAAAGCCCCACAAGTCGAAGCCGAACTTAAGAAAATTGACGGCATCGTCGATACTTTCGACGGCCTGGAAACCACAGGCCCGTCGTTGAGCCTTAGAGTGCGTGACAGCGATGCGCAACGCTTCGGCCTGACTGTCAACGATGTGGCCTTGGCGGTCGGCACGGCCATGATCGGGCAAAAAGCCTCCCATGTCTTGGAAGGCGACCGGGTCGTTAATATCCGCGTCAGGATGAATGCCGACACAACCGGCCAGATCGCCAGCCTGCGCGAACTGCCGTTGCGGTCTTTGGACGGTAGAACCGTGAAGCTATCGCAAGTGGCGGACGTGGTGACAGAACCGGGACAATTGGAACTGCACCGCGAAGACCTGCGGCAGCTAGTGGCGGTTTCCGCCCGGCTTGAAAACCGCGACCTCGGTAGCGCCATAGCCGAAATCAAGGCCAAACTCAGTCAGGATCAAACCCTGCCGCCCGGCGTGTTGGAGTTCGGCGGACTCTACCAGCAACAGCAGGAATCTTTCCATAACTTGCTGGTGGTGCTGTTGGCCTCCATCTTCCTGGTGTTTACCGTGCTGCTGGTCGAATTCGGCTCATTTTACGAACCCATCGCCATTGTGTTCGGTTCCGTGCTGGCGTTGTGCGGCACCGTCCTGGCCTGGTACTTGACCGGCACTTCGGTCAATATTGTTGCGTTGCTGGGCGCGATCATCGGCATCGGCGTGGTGGCGAAAAACGGTATCCTGATGCTGGATTCGGTACACCGGTTCGAGTCGCAGGGCGTCACGCTGGAAAATGCGCTGGTAGAATCGGGGCGGCGGCGTTTGCGACCGGTATTGATGACTTCTCTGGCGGCCGCGTTGGGGCTTTTACCCTTGGCTTACGGCATCGGCGCCGGATCGGACATGCTGAAACCTTTGGCTATTGCGGTGATTGGAGCACTGACGCTTTCCGTGTTACTGTCCCTGGTCGCCACGCCGACGGTTTATTTTGCGATGCGTAGGTAGGCTGGACAATCAATATGAAAAGTGTCGCTTCAAAAAGACTTGTTAACTGTTTAGTCACACAAACCCCAGTTTTCAAAATCAGGATTAGGGAACACATTATTGACTCGATTGACAACCTTTTCGGCACGTTCATGCCATGCTATTTCCTTATCCATCAGTTATGAAGATGCGCTTGAAGTTTCTGTAAATTCTTAGCTACAGTTTGGGTGTCTGGATGGTCTCCACCTAAAATCTTTTCCAAAACCGCCAAGCTTCTTTGATACAAAGATTCAGCCTGTTCATATTTTTCTTGCTCTTCATAAATTAATGCCAATTCATGTAAACTAGCGGCAAAATCAACAGTCTCTTCTAAGGCTTGCTCTCGAATCTTTAAACTTCGTTGTAGCAATATTAATGCCTCTTCACTTTGCCCCTGCTCTTTATATAGCAATGCCAAATTATAAAGGTGGCTGGCAATATCAGGATGCACTGAACCGATTACTTTTTCCCACTGATCTATAGATTGCTTAAATAACGGCAATGCTTTTTCATAATTTCCTTGCTGATAATATAACGATGCCAAATGATTAAGGCTTAATGCTATATCAGGATGATCATTGTTTAAGGCCTTTTTTCTTATCGCTAACGCTCGTTTAAACAAAGGTAACGCTTGCGTATATAAACCTTGAGCCTGATACGGTTTACCCAGATGGCTCAACGTAAAGGCTGTATCAGGATGATTTTTACCTAAAACCTTTTCCCTTATCATCAATGCTCGCTGCAACAAAGGTAATGCTTGCTGATTATCGCCTTTCTTATAATGCGATAAAGCAAGGTCATTGAGCGTGGAGGCCGTGTCAGAATGCCCGTAACCCAATTGCTTTTCCCTGATTGTCAATGCGCGTTCAAATAAT
>DATBQC010000302.1:0-8012 GCA_036561065.1 Methylobacter sp.
TCAACCTCGACCAATATCACGGTAAGCGACAATCCGCTGATGCAGGATCCTGTTTTTCGCCAGTTTTTTAACGTCCCTAACCAGCTGCGTCAACAGCAAAGAAACAGCTTGGGGTCGGGCGTCATTATAGACAGCAATCAAGGTTTAGTACTGACCAATAACCATGTTATTGATAAAGCCGATAAAATTACAGTGACGTTGAATGACGGCCGCCAACTTTCCGCCAAATTGATCGGCACCGACCCTGAATCGGATGTCGCTATCATCCAGATAGCCGCCGAAAACCTGACCATGCTGCCTATCGCCGACTCCAGCCATTTGAGAGTCGGCGATTTTGTCGTCGCAATCGGCAATCCGTTCGGCTTGGGACAGACGGTGACGTCAGGCATAGTCAGCGCCCTTGGCCGTTCAGGCCTGGGCATAGAAGGCTATGAGGATTTTATCCAGACCGACGCCTCGATCAACCCCGGCAATTCCGGCGGCGCGCTGGTTAATCTCCGCGGCGAACTGATCGGCATGAATACCGCAATCCTCGCCCCCAGCGGCGGCAACGTCGGCATCGGCTTTGCGATTCCGTCCAATATGATCATGACTATTAAGGAGTCACTGGTCAAGCATGGCGAGGTTCGGCGCGGCTTATTGGGCGTAACCACTCAGGACCTGACCCCTGAGCTGGTCAAGGCGTTTAATCTGGAAAACAAACAGGGAGCTGCCATTAGCCGGATCGAAAGTAACTCGCCCGCCGCTAAAGCAGGGCTGGAGCCGGGCGATATCATTGTTTCAGCCAATGGCCGCCCCATTAGAAACAGCTACGACATACGTAATATCGTCGGCCTGATGAAAGTTGGCGATAAGGTTGAACTGGAATACTTCCGCGACAACGAGAAAAAACTGGTTACAGCAACGATCGGCAAACAAGAGTTGCCGCGACTGGCTGGAGATAATCTGCATCACAGCTTGCAGGGCACGCTGTTAAGTACGCCGCTGAAAAATCAGGTTGAAGGCGTTTTAATCGAAAAAGTCGATACATCATCCAATGCTTGGCGCGTAGGCTTGCGTCCCGGCGACGTTATCGTGTCGGCGAATCGCTACCGCGTTCACAACCTTGAGGAACTCAAACAGGTGATCGACCCGAACGGTGCTTTGCTGATTAACATCCAGCGGGGACAGGAAGGGTTCTTTGTTGTGTTAAAATGACAATCAGGCAAAAGACGAAGGGCAAAAGGTAAAGAACATGCCCCATGTGCTCATCGCCTTTTGCCTTTTGCCCTTCGTCCTTTGCCTTTCGCCTTTCTTAAAAACATGTCTACAGATAGAAATTTCATTCCCTTAAACATCGCTATCCTGGTCGTTTCCGACACCCGCACCGATGCCGACGACTTATCCGGCAAAACGCTGGCGGAACGCGCAGCCGATGCAGGGCATCAGGTTATCGAAAAAAAAATAGTGCCTGACGACATTTATCAAATCAGGGCGGCGGTTTCAAACTGGATTGCCGCAGATGATGTTAATGTCGTGATCAGCACCGGCGGCACCGGCGTAACCGGCAGAGACGGCACGCCTGAGGCGGTTGCGCCGTTACTGGACAAGACGCTGGATGGTTTTGGCGAAATCTTCAGGATGCTTTCCTACCAGAACATTAAAACCTCAACCATCCAGTCCAGGGCGATTGCCGGAGTCGCCAATGCAACCTATATTTTTTGCCTACCCGGTTCATCGGGAGCCTGCCGTACCGCTTGGGATGCGCTGATAAAGGAGCAATTGGATCACCGCACCCGCCCCTGCAATCTGGTGCAGCTGATGCCCAGACTAATGGAAAAATAATGAAATCGATTTTTTTATTGCTCGGCGCATTAAGCGCATTAATCGGCGTCGGAATGGGCGCATTCGGCGCTCATGGACTGAAAGCCGTCATCAGTCCGGAGATGATGGCCGTCTACCAAACCGGCGTAACGTATCAAATGTACCATGCGCTGGGCCTGATCGGCGTTGCGCTGGTTCACCGGCAAGCGCCTGACTCCAAATTATTGCACTGGGCCGGATGGTTGATGTTCGCGGGCATTTTGCTGTTTTCCGGCAGCTTGTATGCCCTGGCCTTACTCAATCATACCTGGCTAGGCATGATCACCCCCTTCGGCGGCGTTTGTTTTATAACAGCCTGGCTGTTAATCACGCTGTTCGCCACCCCAAACATCAGATCTTCCGATCACAACAGCAGGTATAAATAATGCGCGACGCTAATCCCCAAACCATCTATCTAAAAGACTACACCGTACCCGAATATCTGGTTCACAGCGTTGCCTTAAATTTTGCACTGGATGACGAAAACACCCTGGTCAGCTCACGACTGACCTTGAGTCGCAATCCTGCCAGCCAGTCCCGCGATACATCGCTGATCTTAGCGGGTGAAAACCTGAAACTGATCCGCATTAATCTGGATGACTGCAACGACCTAACCAAAGATCAATACCTGCAAACCCAGGATGCGTTAATCATTAACAACGTTCCGCAGCAGCAACGCTTTGTGCTGACCATCGAAAACACGATCAACCCGAAAGCCAACACCGCGCTGGAAGGCCTGTATCTGTCCAACGGCATGCTGTGCACCCAGTGCGAGGCGGAAGGCTTTCGGAAAATCACCTATTTTCTGGATCGGCCCGACGTGATGACCTTGTTCACCACGACGCTGGTCGGCGACAAAGACCGTTATCCGATTTTACTATCCAACGGCAACAAAATCGCCCAAGGAGAGCTACCGGATAACCGCCACTGGGTGACCTGGGAAGACCCGTTCAACAAGCCGTGCTATTTGTTCGCGCTGGTAGCAGGACAACTTGAGTGCATCGCAGACCGTTTTACCACGCAGTCCGGCCGCGACATCGACCTGCAAATCTTTGTCGAAAAACATGACATCGATAAATGCGACCATGCGATGGAATCATTAAAAAACGCGATGCGCTGGGATGAACAGGTGTACGGACGCGAATACGACCTGGATTTATACATGATCGTTGCTGTGGGCCACTTCAACATGGGCGCGATGGAAAACAAAGGGCTTAACGTATTCAACACCAAGTTTGTATTGGCGCGACCCGATACCGCGACCGACTCGGATTATGAATCTATCGAGGCCGTAATCGGCCACGAATATTTCCATAACTGGACCGGCAACCGCATCACCTGCAGGGACTGGTTCCAGCTCAGCCTGAAAGAGGGTTTTACGGTATTCCGCGACCAGGAATTTACCGGCGACCGCACCTCCAAGGCCGTTAAACGCGTCGAAGATGTCAACATGCTGCGCACCCGCCAATTTCCCGAAGATGCAGGCCCGTTGGCGCATCCGATACGCCCCGATGCCTACATAGAAATCAACAACTTTTACACCTTGACCGTGTATGAAAAAGGCGCGGAAGTGGTGCGGATGATCCACACACTGGTTGGCGCGGAAGGTTTTCGCAAAGGCAGTGACTTATACTTTGAGCGTCACGACGGTCAGGCGGTGACTTGCGAGGATTTCGTCAATGCGATGGAAGCCGCCAACGACGTTGATCTAAGCCAATTCCGCCGCTGGTACGCGCAGGCCGGAACACCTGTATTAACCGTGCAGCAGCACTATGATCAATCCGCACAAACCCTAACTTTAACCTTAAGCCAAAGCTGCCCGCCAACTCCGGGACAAGCAGTTAAAGAACCGCTGCATATTCCTGTGACTACGGGATTACTTAATAAAGACGGTTCCGCAGCGCCTTGTAAACTGCAAGGCAGTGATCAAACCTACGATGAAGTCATTCTGCAACTCACCGAATCCGAACAAATCTTTATCTTTGAAGACTTAGCGGAGCAGCCAGTCGTTTCCATCCTAAGAGGATTTTCAGCGCCGGTTAAACTGAAAATGGACCGCAGCCTGGACGAGCAGGCATTCTTGTTAAGCTACGACAGCGATACTTTTAACCGCTGGGAAGCCGGGCAGCAACTGGCCGGACAGGTCATTATGGATCTGATTGCCGATCTGCAAAGCGGCAGGGGCATGCACGTCAAGCCCATCATGGTTAATGCCTTTAAGCAGGTACTGGAACAACCGTGGGATGACTTATCGTATTTTGCTTTGCTGTTAAGCCTGCCCTCGGAAACCTATCTGGCCGAACAAATGCAGGTTGTCGATGTGGATGCCATCCATGCCGCCCGCGAATTCGTCATACTAACTCTCGCTGAACAACTACAGAGCCAGTTCCGAGCTTTATACCAAAGCAATCATCGGGATGAATCAGGGAAGTTCGACGCCGGCGCAATCGGCCGCAGACGCATCAAAAACACCTGCTTAAGTTATCTAAGCAAACTGAAAAGCCAGGACATTCATCAACTGTCGCAACAACAATTCAATACCGCCAAAAACATGACCGACCAAATGGCGGCGCTAGCGGTTATTGTCAACAACCCGCATCCTGCCAAACAGCAATGCCTGGACAGCTTTTACCACCAATGGCAAGCGGAAGCCTTGGTTATCGACAAGTGGTTTACGCTGCAAGCCTCCGGCAGTATGCCCGATACTTTTGCGACCGTGCAGGCGTTGATGCAGCACCCTGCTTTTGATTTGAAAAACCCGAACCGGGTCAGGTCGTTAATCGGCGCATTCAGCCAGTCCAATCCGCTGCATTTTCACGCAGCCAACGGACAGGGTTATCGATTCCTCGCCGACCAGATTATTGCGCTGAATACCTTGAACCCGCAGATTGCCTCGCGGATGGTCGGCGCGTTAACGTCGTGGCGCAGATATGACAAAAGCAGGCAAGCATTGATGAAAGCGCAGTTGGAACGGATCATGACCACCGAAGCGATTTCCAAAGATGTTTACGAAGTGGCTAGCAAAAGTCTGGCCGTAGAGGCGACCGGCCGGTCGCCCCTACAAAACTAATGACGGATCGCGCAAAAAACGTACTGATTACCGGTGCCGCCAAGCGCATCGGCGCGGCCTGTGCGCGGCTGTTGCATTCTGAGGGGGGCAACGTTTTTCTGCATTACCGGGCTTCGGCGGAAGAGGCTCAGCAGCTTTGCGATGAGCTGAATCAACAGAGGCCCGGTTCGGCAAAAATCATGCAGGCCGATTTGCTGAACATGTCCGAGCTGGAAGCGCTTGCCAGAGAGGCCGAAATGGCCTGGGGCGGCATTGATGTGTTGGTCAACAATGCCTCATCCTTTTATCCGACGGCTATATCCGATGTGACCGAACGACAATGGGATGAATTATTGGGCAGTAATTTAAAAGCGCCGTTTTTTCTGACGAAAGCCTTGTCGCAAACTTTAGCCGACAATAACGGCTGCATCGTCAATATTGTCGACATCCATGCCGAACGTGGCTTAAGCGGCTATCCCGTGTACAGCATTTCAAAAGCCGGGCTGGCCGCCATGACCAAGGTTTTAGCCAAGGAATTGGGGCCGGCCGTCAGGGTCAACGGTGTGGCTCCGGGCGCGATACTCTGGCCGGATAACGATTTATCCGAATCGGCCAAACTGGAGATTCTGCAACGGGTGGCTTTAAAACGGAGCGGAGAACCCGACGATATTGCCAAGGCAGTGCTCTTTTTGATTAAGGATGCCGACTACATTACCGGTCAGATACTGACCGTCGATGGCGGCCGCACCCTATTTTGTTGAAGCCCAGGACGGCGTAACGCGTTTTTGCTTGAGATCGGTCTTGTCGAACTTGTCCCAAAGCTCGGCATAGCTGATATGGCTGACCGGATGCTTCAGGGTCGGGGCAACTTCCGCCAAAGGCTCAAGCACAAAAGCGTAATGTTCGATTTCCCCCCGTGGTATCTGCAAGCGGCCATCATTGACGATCAGATCGCCGTATAGAATCAAATCCAGATCGAGTGTGCGCGCAGCAAATTTTCGGCTGTCGCGAGTGCGGCCATTATCCAGCTCAATTTGCCTAAGCAACTTGGCAACCGCCTTCACCTCCAAGTCGGAATCGAAACCCACCACCAAATTGTAGAAAACATCACCGGTAAAGCCGACAGCTTCGGTTTCGTAAATACTTGAGACCGTCAGTTCGCCAAAAGTTTGTTCAAGCGCCCGCAGGCTGGCAGGGATGTGTTCATCCTTGTTTATGTTGCTGCCGATACTGATGTAGCCTTTGGTCACGACGTTCTTTCTCCACGCTCAATGATAATGCCGACATCCCTAGCGACGCTGATAGCACCTTTTTTATTCAGGGTGATTCTGACCCAAGGTACGTTAAATTCGCTGCGTATGATATCGGCAATTTCCGAGATTAATTTTTCAACAAGCAAAAACTGGCTGGCCTCGACAAAAGAAACAATACGCTGAGAAACGGTTTTGTAATCAAGCGCGTATTGAATATCGTCGGTTTCTGCGGCTTTTTGAATATCAAACGCCATCTCGATATCAAGAATGACGGTTTGCTTGGTCACTCTTTCCCAGTCGTAAATGCCGATGATAGTTTCAATTTCCAGACCGCCTAAAAATATGATGTCCATTGTGATTTCCGGTTATGATGCGTGTTTTTTTAAAGTTGGTAAGTATCAGGGAAACGCCCTTTGCTTACAAGTTCTGATGATGAAAAGGTTACTCAATGATTGAATGGTTGTTTGTTCCTGCTGCCTATTTGATAGGCTCAATTTCCAGCGCAATTATTATTTGCCGATTGATGGGCTTGCCCGATCCCCGCGAACAGGGTTCTGGCAACCCCGGCGCAACCAATGTGATGCGGATTGGCGGGAAAAAAGCAGCGGCGATCACGCTGCTTGGCGATTCGCTGAAAGGATTCATTCCGGTCTATGTCGCAAACGTACTGGGACTGCCCGCCGAGTTAGTTGCAGCGACCGGCTTGGCGGCGTTTATAGGCCACCTTTATCCGGTATTTTTCGGCTTTAAAGGCGGCAAGGGTGTTGCAACATCGGTCGGCGTGTTGCTCGGTTTTTCCTGGCTGCTCGGTTTTGCATTCATGGCAACCTGGTTTTTGGTTTACAAGCTGGGCAAAATCTCATCCTTGTCCGCGTTAGTCGCCTCAACCCTGTCGCCGGTTTTTGCCTGGTTTATAGTTGGCGACAAGGCCATCGTTGTCGCTTCCGTGGTGATGATGGTTTTCTTGTTATGGCGACATAAGAGCAACATTCAGCGATTGCTGGCTGGGGAAGAGTCGAGCAAGGCGAAAAGCTAAAAATCAGCCGACACAACCTGTTTGTCCAATATCTTTCCTCGTAGGGTACGCTGTGTGTACTCTACGAGGCTACATAATCATTTGTTAGGCCTTGCCCTTAAAATCAAACTATGCCTGCTTTGACCTTTAGTCCTGTGAAATTTTGTGCCGTGTGTGCGGACGAGATAACGGATGAAAATGACTCCAAAGAACATATTATCCCTAGCTCAATCGGGGGCAGGAAGAAAGTCAAGGGGTTCATTTGCAAGACATGTAACAGTATATTGGGTGAAAAATCGGATGTTGAGGTAGCAACTCAATTCAATTGGTTTTCTCTGTACATCGGGATAAAGAGGGAGAGTGGTCGTGGCGATCCACCAGCTCAAGTCATTGAAACCTCTTATGGGGAACGGTTACTTTTCCGAGCTGATGGAACAATGACAACTGAACGCCCCATCTTTGAAAAAACTGAAGATGACAATAAGACACAACTTAAAATTCAGGCAAGAACAATTGAAGAGGCTAAAAAAATTCTAAATGGAGTTGGTAAAAAGTACCCGGACGTTAATGTAGCCAAATTATTAGCAGAAATACAAATTACAGAAACACCACTCGATTCACCAATAAAAACGACGATTGGATTTGGTGGCCCGCTCTTCGGCAGATCTATTGTAAAAACTGCGTTTGCGTTCGCTTCACAAAATGAAGTTCCTCATCAATTATGCGATCACGCCAGAAACTACCTGAAGAACCTTATTGATGAAGACAATGCCCCTTATGGACTTTTCTATCTCAGAGACTTGGTTAAAAACCGTCCGACTGACAAACTGTTTCATTGTGTAGCAATAAAAGG
>DATBQC010000303.1:0-1853 GCA_036561065.1 Methylobacter sp.
GGGTGGGGGTGGGCTCTGTTCAGGGTTGTGCTAGGCATTGCAATGGTGCTTGGGGTTGCTTATTTAGCAGAGCGTTATGGCGACCAGCGTGAAGCTGTTTCGCTCGAACAGGATTTGCCGATTGATGCCGAGGCCTTAAACGGCAGCCTTCTGACACGCTGGGGCCGGGAATTCATGGCCCTCGCGATCAAACTCTTACCCGAGTATCTTATTCTCGTACTTCTGCTTGGAGCCACAAGGGCTTGGTTTTTTCCGGTGCTTGGTGCTCATGATGGGATATTCTGGATCGTTGCAATGGCGGTAGCTGGTACACTGTTCGTCATACCCACTGCTGGAGAGGTACCCATTGTGCAGGCAATGTTCGCTTTGGGTATGGGCGCAGGCCCTGCTGGAGCGCTCATTATGACGCTGCCGGCTATTAGCCTGCCTTCGCTGGCCATGCTCAGCCGCATCTTTAGTTGGCAGACCCGTCTCGTGATTGTGGTCGGTGTTGTGCTTTCAGGCATTGCCGGCGGACTTATAGCGATGAGCGTATTTTAACGTGAAAGAACCCACAGACTTAACGACGCAACTTTTGAGTGGCCGTCGTGGGTCGAGCGCCGACCATCGCGAATAGCAGCAATGTGCCGACAAGCGACCTTAGCGAAGGTCTGCTTTGGGGAGACAATTTTAAGTGATGATGTTTGTGGACCTAGCCGTCCACCCCGTTTAGTAAAAATAAATAACCAGGTAAAAGTATGGAATCCCAAAGAACTCAAGCCGAAGAATCAGAAGATCGTATTGAAGAAACAAAAAAACGGACTACACAATCAGAAGCCAGGGCCAAAGAATCAATGGCACGAACTGAAGAATCAAAGGCGCTAACTGAAGAGTTAAAAGCAAATATTGAGGAATCAAAAGCACTAACTAACGAATCGGAAGCTCGAACTGAACATTCAGAAATACGTTCTGAGCAATTAAGGGTGCTAACTGAGGAGTCAATAAAACGAAATGGAGAATTAAAAGCACAAACAGAACAAACAATGGCACGAATTGAAGAGTCAGCAACGAAGATTGAATTATCAAAAGCTCGAATTGAAGCGTCAATAAAACGAACTGAAGAGTCAAAAACACGAGTGGAAGAATCAAAAAATCCAACTGAATATTGAAAATAAGAGCAGCACTTAGACCCAATGCGCACCCACGCTTCGACACTATTTCTAAAGCCTGGAAAGCTTTTGGAGTTAACCTCCATATTGAACCTATTTAAGCGGCTGGCGGCTTTACAGTGAATGTGAACTCTATCAAGGCAGACATTATCAAGTCTTGCATTATTGCTGGGGGTAGTTGGTTAATTTTCCGTGACATCTTTATTTTGTGTTCATTGTTTTGTTGTTGGTTAATTTTCCATGACTTCCAGCGTCGCAGGGTGGTGCGTGTATCATTCAGCGATTCTCCACCATCGGCGCTATACAAACCCTATATCGTTGTTTTAATTGTCTTAGCCTTGTTGTTTGCTTGGCAACCCTTTCATATTTGGCGTTTTGAGCGCCATTTATCATCAATAGCTACACAGTTAGCGGATGGACATAGTGCCAAAGTCCATTGCAATACCATTCTTGACACAGCATTGAATGCTGGAGCGGATAATGGAGGAATCGCCCATGCCAACCCAAAAACAGGGGAAATTACCATCGAACCAACATGGTGCGGAAGGCTAATGGATTATCTTGATCACCCTGACAGTGCAAATCGCAATGAAATTGTGAGCCTTAACATGTTTACCCATGAAAGTATGCATGTTCGTGGTGAATACAATGAAGTTATTACTGAATGCGAGGCTGTTCAAAGAGACTATCGTGCAGCAAAGTTAC
>DATBQC010000304.1:0-1636 GCA_036561065.1 Methylobacter sp.
GGATTGTACTAAATCGCTGACTTCACCCTGCTTCATGGAGAATACCGCATCTTCGAACGGCTTAACCATGGCGCCACGACCAAAGACGCCTAGGTCACCACCCTTCTCAGCTGAACCAGGGTCTTGCGAATATTTCTTTGCCAACTCTTCAAACTTGGTAGGGTTCTTTTTAACTTCGGCCAATACTTGCTCGGCTTTTTTACGTGCATCCTCCTTGGCTTGTGGGGTCGGGCTGACGCCGAAACCAATCAGAATATGACTGGCACGCCGCTGTTCATTACCCTGAAACTTACTTGCGTTTTCAGTGTAATATTTTTTTGCCTCTTCATCGGATGTTTGCATTTTTGGAATCAAGGTATTGGCAGACATCATGACGAATTCAACTTTGACCTGTTCCGGCACATTGAATTTATCTTTGTGCTGTTCGTAGTAGGCCTTGACCTGGGCAGGATCTATTTTCACTTGAGAAATGAAATCGGCCGCCTTGATTTCAGCAACACTTACTTCACGTTGTTGATGTTCGATTTTCAGGGCTTGCTCTGCCACCGATTGTGGCTGATATGCCAGAGAAGCAATACCATCTCGTATCTGTTCAATCAACAAATCAGAACGCATGCCACTCTCGAACCTAGAGGGTGTAAGGCGATTTTGTGTAAGTGTTTTATCGTAAAGCTCCTGAGAGAACTGCCCGTTCTCCTGAAACTCTGGCAAGCTGGTGATGTACTTGCCAAGCTGTTCGTCACCAATCATGAATTTGGCATTTTTTACCTCAGCGGCCAACAATCTAGTAGTGATAAGACGATCAAGCACCGACTGCTTAACTTCCGGACTATCTAGTAGCGCTGGATCCACTTTGCCTTCGGACTGCAATTTGTTGCGTAAATTCTGCAAGGCATTGCCATACTCTTGCACTGTCACACTATCCCCATCAACTTTTGCGACAGCCACATTCGTGCCAGCTTGATGCAGGTAAGAATCTATGCCCCACAGCGCAAATGGAATGGTAATAAAGGCCAGTATTAGCTTAGCCAGCCAACCCTTGGAACGTTCACGAATTGCTTCCAACATAACGATTACGCTTTCATTGTTTCAGTAACAAAAATAACAGCTTGCCCACGACTGATGCAGCAAACCCAAATAAAATCAATCGGAGAATATACCACACTCAGCAATGGCGTGGCGGGTGGAATGCCTTCTGCAACTTGATTCTCTTGTGGCAATCATAAGCTGACAGATTACTGAGTCTCGTAAAAGTGCGAAACAAAGGAAAGGAGAAAAACAGGAAGCCAAAGCAACAAAAGCCCGTTTCCTATAACTTATTGAAAAGTCTAGTAAAACGGGCTTCTATTGTCATTGGCGGAGTGGACGGGACTCGAACCCGCGACCCCCGGCGTGACAGGCCGGTATTCTAACCAACTGAACTACCACTCCTAAACTCTTTACCGCAAAATTTTGCGCTGTGTATTCTATGCTATTACAGTAGCTTGCTACTGGTGATTATGGTGGGTGCTGACGGGTTCGAACCGCCGACATTCGCCTTGTAAGGGCGACGCTCTACCAACTGAGCTAAGCACCCTGCTTCACCAGCAAAGACCGCTAGTTTACAGCATCCTTGAGCGCTTTGCCAGCCCTGAAT
>DATBQC010000305.1:0-1920 GCA_036561065.1 Methylobacter sp.
CCTCAAACAAAGGCAATACCGTCAGCAGCGGCTTTTGTCCTACTTGCGGAAATCCTGTGCTAAAAAAGTCGTCCGGTTATCCGAGAATGCTGTTTTTCCATGCCGCAACGTTAGAAGATCCCGGTTTGTTTAAGCCTCAGCAAGTTTTTTGGGGTGCAAGTCATCAACCTTGGGATTTTGTAAATCCTGATCTTGAGGTGAAGGAATTTGCCTGACATGGCGCTCAACCGGGTGCGATTATTCGTGGGTCGTACCTGCCTGCACTGCGCCGCGCACTCAGGGTCTTAGTGCGCAATAGCGGCTTTTTTCGCGCATTGCGCCGAATGATGATCTTGCCATGCGGCGCTACGCCATTGACGCCTTACAAATTGCGCTTTGTCTCGTTCCCAAGCAACCAGGCTCCTGCTTGGGAACCAGCGTAAATGGCCCGGCGACCTGGACATCGCCCCGGAAACCCTCTATGACCGCTCGGGTCCTCTGGCCGATTAGTAGTAGGCTGGAATAAGGCTATCCAAGCCTGCCCTGAACGAAGCCGAAGGACGCATAGCACGAGGTGGTATTTCCGGCAAACAGGGCTAAAACAAAAACTTGTTGAAATCGAACGAAACAGCCAATAAACGCGAGGCGCTGAATATCCTTATTAAGCCCGAAGAACGTATGCTGATTGATCGTGCGGCTAAAGCGAGGGGAAAAATCGCACTGATTTTATTTTGAATGCCGCACGGTTAGCGGCCGAAGAAGTGCTGCTCGATCAGAAGATCATTACGGTGAGTCCTGAAATTTATGCGGAATTTGTTGCCGGATTGGACATGCCGCCCGGTTCCAATGAGCGGCTACGCAAGACCATGCAAACT
This sequence comes from Methylobacter sp., assembly GCA_036561065.1. Lineage (GTDB taxonomy): Bacteria > Pseudomonadota > Gammaproteobacteria > Methylococcales > Methylomonadaceae > Methylobacter_A. The sequence continues at coordinate 855 of DATBQC010000305.1, forward strand.
CCCGCTCCTTGGGACAATGCGTGACGCTTTTGCCTTCTGAGCCGTTGACCGTCCATCACGATATTGAGGCGTTTGCGTCCGGTATAGAAAGTCTCGATACTTGGCTCAAGCGCCGTGCGATGAAAAATCAGGCTACGGGGCGTCACGGACTTTTGTCGCCTGCGAAGATAGACGTGTCATAGCGTATTACGCCTTGGCTTCGAGCGCGATTATCGTTGACGATGCAGATAGTCGCTTCAGTCGCAACATGCCAAATCCTATCCCCATCGTGGTACTCGGCAGGCCGGCAGTAGACCGGTCATTGCATGGCAAAGGATTAGGGCGGGCGTTGATAAGGGATGCGGGCCTAAGGGTTATACAGGCCGCCGATACCCTTGGTATTCGAGGAATAATTGTTCGAGCGCTTTTTCGCTTGAAGCCAAGGCGTTTTATGAGCAGGTGGATTTTGATCCGTCACCGCTGGATCCGATGCTGCTGAGGGTAACGCTTGCCGATCTGAACTCAAGCCTCAGTTAAGCTGGGCAAAATTATAATCAAGAAAAAGCCCCGTAGGGTACGCTGTGCGTAGCTTTTAGCTTTATGGGTACATAATATGTACATGGCTTATTCCCGGCTGTATAGCTTGAAAAACAACATGCACTACGCAAGACTTGACCCTGTTATTCCTCTTACCACCCATCACTGCGGCTGCATCCGCTCAAAGGCAAGTTGGCGGCTTTGTATTCGGTATCGATCAATATCAGCTATCGGATAACCCTGGAAATGATCATCACCGAAAAGGAAATTATTTTGGTTAATGTGGGTAGTCATGGTGAGGTGTGTCAAGCGTGAGCTGTTATGATTTGGTAATGTGAAGTATGGAGAACCATAGGGTTCATCTTCTCAAAAAACTAAACATGCACACTGCAAGACCTGCCCTTTCTTCCTTGCCCTGATTCCCCATAGGCAAGCAAAGCCATGTAAGTCGTCGGGTAACAGCTTTTCGTTGCCCGACATGACTTAATAGGTTTTGGTTAATATTAGGATCAATCTGATTCCAATACACTTAAAAAAGCCATAACAGACT
>DATBQC010000306.1:0-2307 GCA_036561065.1 Methylobacter sp.
CAATCGGGATTGGAACGGCAAGACAACGATCTTCTGGTCATCAGCGACAAGCCGACGGTGTCGAGCTTCGATCATAAATTCGAAGTGATGTGGGCTCGCCCGTCGAACACGAAATTCGGTTATCAGTGAGGGTGTTCGAAGCGTGCCTATCCGGCTAAACAGATGCCCTCTACAAATAGAGCAGCCGGTGAGCCGCACCGAAGCCGCCTGATGGCCGAACGTGACCCTAATGCGACTTTCTCACAGCATTTCCTGCGCCGCGGTGACTACTCGTGAGGGCACCTTTGAACCTGTCGCACGGAACCGGCGATCCGACGCCAAAAAAATGACGTCGCCGCGCCTTCCTCTCAAGGATTGCGGGTTATTGTCTTACCCGAACGGTAGTGTATTAGTTCGTTTGAGTAATCCGCCAAAGCTCTGGCGTAACCATGAGAGCGAGAATGCGCTGGAACAATTTTTACCAGATGGCGCTTTTTGTCGCGGCCTTTGCTGCGGTCAGCCCCGCAGCCTACGCAGACGACATCGTGTTGAGAGGTGCGGAAACCGCGCTCGCGGATTTTCCCGCAGAGGTTTTGCAGCGGGCACCTGCGGACCTGAATGAATTACAATATGCAGAATGGCTAAAAACTCGTCCTGCGCTCGTATTGGACGGAACAACCGTCCGGCTAGGTCGCCCGGGTGCAGCTGTGTCGTTGTCAATTCGCGTCAGTCGTCTCGAATTCAGAAATTCGGCGCAAATCGTCACTTACGGCGGTGACCTCCAAATCTCTGCGGGAACAATCATATCCGAAAATGGCTCCATAAAAGCGTTCGACGCCGCTGTTGCCGCCGCCCCTCAAGTCAAAAACGGGGTCCCTGGACAAACTGGCCTAAGTGGAGGACGTGTAGTTTTAGCGGGCTCGCTTTCAAGCGGTAGTCGTCTCACCGTAAATCTCGACGGCCAAGATGGCGGGCAGGGTGGGCAAGGTCGTACTGGACAAGCTGGAGGATCAGGTTCCCCAGGGGAAAATGCCGCAGATCACTTCCTCGATTGCGCTCACGGTGGAGGCGCGGGAGGGCGCGGTCTGCAGGGACAGCGAGGTGAGCAAGGTGCGCCCGGGGGAAGTGGAGGCGACGGCGGCACGCTCCAGCTAAATGGCAAGCTCGCGTTGCAGATCGAGCAGATAAATGTCTCCTACCTGCCAGGCGCACCTGGTGCGGGTGGTCTAGGAGGCGCCGGAGGTCCGGGTGGTCCTGGTGGACCAGGTGGGAGAGGATCGACATACTGCGGAGGAGGACAGCCAGGGCCCAATGGCCAGGCTGGAGATTTCGGCTTGCCGGGCCCTCCTGGGACTCCTGGAAGACCTGGTCGCGTTTTGGCCAATCCATAAATGTTCAGGTCACGGATGCGTTCCTATGACAGATGAAAAACACCCCCCTAATATTGGAAAGTACGGATCGTCTTTGCTGGCGATTGTTCTGACGATTTGTCTTGCTGCGGGCATTTTGTTCCCTCCTATAATTTATGCTTTCGGTCATTGGCCACGATCAGCATCGGATGTTGTAGTAAATATCAGCGTTTGCCTTTTTTCATCTGTAGTTTATTTGTGGACTTTGCACGCGATATCGATCATCACATTTCGCGATACGTGGATGGGGAAAGCAATTTTTGGAGCAGCAATTACAGGTATTTTGGGAACTTCTGCCATGATATACAGATCTCAATTATTATCAAGTGATAGCTATCCTCTTTCCGGCAAATGGAACTTGGAATTGAAACGCATCGTTGATGACAATAATCCCTGCGTTTGGAATGGGGACATTTTAGTTGTCAATGATATCTCTGCAGGATACTATATTGGCTTGGCCGCAGACGGCACGGAGCTTTCTGATGGATGTCGTTATGGAATCAAAGATATTACAGGCATTGAATGGGACGATGCGAATGATATTATTGAATTAGCGATAAAGAATTTCCCAAATAGCAACGCGCACTCTAACTTAAATGCCGCTCCATCGCCTATTATTTTAAAACTAACAAGATCTGGAAAGACATGGGTAAGTGCTCCGGCAGACAAGGTTTCGCCAGATATCAAGACACACAATGCGGCCTTCACTATAGTTCTAAAGCGGCGTTACTAAACAGGATTGAGTGGCTTTTGAAATGTCGGCGTGTCGTGATCAAAAACGCGGCGGCCGCTAAGTTAGAGCTCTTAGCTGTCTCGCTGCAGTTGTTTTGGTTCCAAAAGTCGCGTCTGCTCTTGGCGCAGTACCGCCGCAGGAAGAATGGCTGCGGCATCCCTATATGTAGTGGGTGTCTGTCTTAAC
>DATBQC010000307.1:0-7613 GCA_036561065.1 Methylobacter sp.
ATGACCATTGCCATGTCCAAGAAGTATTTGCACAGGCGCTGCAACGGCCGCAATGATTACAATCAGCTTAAAAGATTTTAAAAAGAAATCCGTATGCCGCCCTTTCAGCAAGTACCATGCAGACAAACCGCCCATAACAAAGAGACTTGTTTCCAGACAGGCAACCCACATGTGAGTCACCGCCAAAAACGTGTCCGGGTTAAAAATTGCTTGGGAATAGCTGTCGACCACAAACCTGCCTTTTTCCATGTGACCGCCTGCCGGTGTCTGCATCCATGCATTGGCAACCAGAATCCAGAATACAGAAAGTGATGCCCCCAAAGCCACCATGCAGGTAGCGAACAAATGAATCACAGGAGCTACGCGCATCCATCCAAAAAGCATGATTCCCAGAAATCCGGCTTCCAGCATGAAAGCCATGGCGCCCTCGAAGCCCAGAATGTTTCCAAAAAACTCGCCCGTTATCATGGAAAAACGTGACCAGTTAGTGCCAAACTCAAATTCCAGCGGAATGCCGGTGACAACGCCAACCGAGAAATTAAGCAAAAACAGTTTTGACCAAAAATGCGCATGGCGATAATAATCGGTATCACCGGTTTTTAACCATAGCACTTCAAACACAACCAGAATCAGGGACATGCCGACTGACGTGAGCGGCCACAAGATGTGAAACATTGCCGTTACAGAAAATTGTAACCGCGATAAAAATATCGGATCCTGAAGAATTTCCATAGGTATCCTTTTTTGACTGGCTGCATCAAGCGACTCAGAAAAAGAAATTTCAACATCGCTGATCAAATTGCTAGGTTAATCTTTTTGCAAGAAATAGAAATACGTAAATTTGCCTATGTACAATATTTAATGGTGGTGAATTTCAGCATCGGATTGGGTGGATGGTCGGCGTAGCCAGTGCAACTTACTCGGCTACGCGTATTGATCCGAGGCCGCTCAAAGCCAGCGCCCAGGCTTTAGTCACGACATTGCGTGAATTTCACGATATTTAGTGACTTCGTGATTGCATAGCGCTCGGCTTTCTATTACTCGTTTTTCCAAGTCTATGATTTAGCTCTATCTAGTTGACGGTGGTCATATCCGGCACGGCACTTGCACTAACATGGGTAACATCCCTTTGTTGTGAGTCCAAGGAGACTTCAAAGCCATGACCTCAACCGATAAAAATGATCGTGCTGCCTGGGCATCATTAACCCACGATAGTCTGAATAACGGTCAGGCCGGCAAACACACGCTGACCGGCGTGCAGTTTTTCTTCCTCAACTTCGGCTTGCTGCTGGGCAACATCCTGGTGTTGTTCAATACTGGTGCGTTTGCTTCCGTCAGCCTACACGCTACCGGCGATTTGGGGGTAAGTCCCAGTCACGCCGGTTGGATGCAGTCCTACTATTTCATCAGTCTGGCCTTGGCGCTGCCGATCAGTTCATGGTTGGCCGCCGCTGTCGGCGAAGTCCGACTGTATTTGGTGGCGATGATAGCCATGACCTTGGCTTCGCTGCTGTGCGCTGTGACCGGCGACCTGTTCTGGTTTTTGTCTGGCAGGGTGCTGCAAGGTTTTTTCGGCGGCTTGACCATTCCCTTGTCGCAAACCCTGCTGATGCGCGAATACCCGGAATCGGCCAAATCCTTCGCGGTATCGTTGTGGAGCATTGCGGCTTTGAGTCCGTTCACGCTGGGCCCAGCCGCCGGCGGCTGGATCGCAGATCACTTGGGCTGGCGCTGGTTGTTCTACTTGAATGTGCCTTTGCCGTTACTGGCTGCGGCTCTAGTGTGGGCTTTGCTGTTTGAACGTCAATCCCCGCAACGGAAAATGCCGTTCGATAGCGTGGGCTTTTTATTGCTGGCCGCCGCGCTGGGTTGTTTGCAGACTGTGCTGAATCAGGGCCAGGATGCGGACTGGTTCAACTCGAGCTGGTTAATCGGCGTGGCACTGGTCGGCGTGCTGATGTTGGCCTACTTCATCGTTTGGGAACTGGCTGAACGTACGCCGTTGCTGGATTTGAGGCTGTTCGCCCGACGCAATTTCGCAATCGGCAGCATCATGCTCAGCGTCAGTTTCATGATGATGTACGGCCTGTTGTCGGTACTGCTGGTGCGCTTGCAGGTGGTGGCCGGATATACCTCGTTTTTGGCCGGCAGCGTGTTATTGCCGCTGGTGTTTCTGGCCAAGCCCATGGCCAGTGTGATGCACAGGATTGTGCATCGTTTCGATGCCCGCCTGTTGGTCAGTTTAAACATGCTGCTGTTTGCGCTGTACTGCGGCTGGATCAGTCGATACGATTTTTTCGGCCGCGGCGGTTGGTTTGCGCAGCCGTTGTGGTCGCAGGTGTTGGAGGGATTTTGTCTGGGTGTCTTGTTCGTGCCGTTGACCACGTTGTTTCTTTCCGGCCTGACGCCGAGACGGCAAACCCAGGCTGTTGAGCTGGGCGGCATGCTGCGGGTACTGGGCGGCAGCGTCGCCTCACCATTATTAGGCGTATTTTGGGAACGGCGCGCCGCCTTCCACCAAAGCCGATTGAGCGAAAGTTTTTCGTTGCACGACGGCATTGCCGGCGAGATTGTCGATCGCTTGCATGCAGCCGGTCTGCATGATCAGTTGGCTACTGCCAAGTTGGCGGCAATGGCTGGTCAGCATGCTGCGATTCTCGGCCTGGACGATACTTTCCGGCTGGCGGCGTTGCTGTTTTTGGGCTTGGCGGCAGTGGTCTGGTTGGCCGATCCGGTTGGACCTAAACAGCCGGTTGCTGCTAAGGAAGACCAGCATCAGGCCGCCCTGGAAGAACTGATGGAGGAGCCGTAAGTCATGCACCGTATCAATAAAATAACTTTGTTGGCGGCGAGCCTGTGGCTGTTGAATGGCTGCGCATTGCTGCCGGAAGATGGAGCGCGGGCCAAGCTACTGGACATGCCTAGTCTGAATCAAACCCTGAGCGGCGATGCCCAAGCCGATAAAATCGTACGGGAATGGCCGAGGGCACTGTGGTGGCAGGATTTTCACAACGCTGAATTGAACCGGTTGATGGAAACCGCGATGAAAGACAGTCCAAGCCTGCACGCCGCAGCTGCTCGTCTGAGCCAAGCGGAAGCGGTAGCCGATTATCAAGCCGCCGAAATGCTGCCGAGCATCAACGCCAGCGTTGAGTTTCATCAACGGCGTTTTTCCTCAACCGATTTTTACGGCCCGAACGGTGGCAAGACATTCACCGGTGCTTATATCGATCCGGCGGTATTTCGTTATCACCTCGATCTGTGGGGCAAGGATAAGGCGACTCTGGAAGCGGCGTTGGGCAAGGAACGGGCTCAAGCTTCGGAATTGGCCATGGCGCGGCTGATGCTGAGCACCGCCATCGCCCGCAGCTATATCCGCCTGTGTTCGGCCGAGGAAGACATCGAGTTGGCCCACGCCTTGAGCGAAAAAGCCGGGGAAAAAGCGCAGCTGGCCCAACTGCGTTGGCAACGCGGATTGACCAGCCAGGATTTGGTTTACGTCAGCGAACAACAGTTGGAAGCAGTGCGGCAGCGTGAAACCAGTGCACTCACCCAAGCGCAATTGTTGCGCAATCGGCTGGCGGTGCTGTCTGGGCAGGGGCCTGATTGGGGGAAAAGCATTCATGTTGAATTGATAGAGGTTGCCGGACACTTGCCGCAGCCGAAAGCGTTATCGTTGGGGTTGTTGGCGCATCGCCCGGATGTGGCGGCAGCATTGTGGCAGGTGGAAGCGGCCGCGCAGTTGGTCAAAGTGGCAAAAACCAATTTTTATCCTGACGTCAATTTGGTCGGTTTTGCCGGTCTGCGTAGCCTCAATCTGAAGGATTTGTTCCTGTCGCATGGCGCCAGTGTGGCTTATGGGATGGGGCCGACCGTTACCTTGCCGGTTTTCGAAGGCGGACGACTGGAGGCGGAATTGAAGAATCAGCAGGCGGCTTACGATGCCGCCGCCGAAAGCTACAACGGAACGCTTCTGGGAGCTGTGCAGCAAGTTGCCGACAGTCTGGCCGAATGGCGGCTTACGCTGGAACATGATGCAGCACAGGATCGAGCGCTGGAAGCCGCTGAGGCGGCATCGAAACTGGCCGGAAAACGTTATCAGGCCGGTCTCAGCAGCCGCGATGGAATTATCGAAGCCGAAGCGGCGTTGATTCAGCAGCGGCTGACTGCCAGCGAGTTGCGTAGCGCCCATCTGCTGGCTGCGGTCGGCTTGATTGAAGCACTGGGCGGCGGCTACGAAAACACAATCATCATTAATGCTCAAAAGTAGACAGCTATGACCAATACCAGAAACAAACCTCAGCGACATTTAGGCTTTCATCAGCGGCAGCAGCAGCGGAGAGGCTCGTTCCCACGCGCCGCGTGGGAACGAGAGCTATCTAAGATTAACAGTATTGCTCGATAAGGCAGAAAACCATGACTAATACCCAAACCAAACCCCAACGCCATTTCGGCTTTCATCAACGCCAGCAGCACAGAGGTTACCGGCTGTTGCTGGTGACTGCGATCGCCTTGCTGGCCGGCCTGATTTATCTGCTTTACTGGTGGAATTTTGCCAGCCGTTTCGTGGTCACCAACGATGCCTATATCACCGGTAACTTGGCCCCACTCAAGGCGCAAACCAGCGGTACGGTGGTAGATGTGCGGGTCGACAACACCCAATATGTTCAACAGGGCGATGTGCTGGTGCGTCTCGACGGATTGCAGGCGCAAGTAGCACTGGAGCAGGCCGAAGCCAATCTGGCGGATAGCGTGCGGCAGATCGAAACTTCGTTCAGTCAGGCTGACATGCTGCGCCAGAAACTGGCCGCCAAGGAAGCCATCCTGAATCGCAGCCTGAAAGATCTAGCCCGCTATCGTAGCGTGGCCAGCGATGGGGCTGTGTCTGCACAGCAGATTGAGGACAGTGAGTTTCAGGTCCGTGAGCAGGAGGCCGACGTTCGCCAGATCCGCGCCGAATTGGCTGGAGCCGAGGCTTTAATCCAAAACACCACCCCGGCCGACAACCCGAAGGTGTTACAGGCGGTCGCCGCGCTGAAACAGGCCTATCTGGACAATACTCGGCAACAGATTGTCGCACCGGTGTCGGGGTTCGTCGCTAAACGCACCATTCAACCCGGCGAGCAGGTTCGCCCGGAAACGCCGCTGTTGGCTATCGTGCCGCTGGATTATTTATGGGTGGAAGCCAATTTTCTGGAAAATGAGCTGGCCGATGTGCAGCCCGGTCAGCCGGTGGAAATCACGGTCGATCTGTACGGTTCCGATGTGGTGTATCACGGTGAAGTGCAGGGGCTGGGCGCCGGCACAGGCAGCGTGTTCGGCTTGTTGCCGCCCGATAACGCTACCGGTAACTACATCCATATTGTCGAGCGGGTACCGGTACGGATCGGATTGCGCGCTGAGGAACTGCAGGCCAACCCGTTGCGTCCTGGGCTATCGGCGGTGGTGCGGATCGACACCGCCAGCCCCGGTCGCTCGGTGCTGGAGCCTTTGACCACTACGCCTGCTACAGCCTATAAAACCGAAGTCTATGATCATCAACTGGATGGTGCCGAGGCGTTGATTCAGAAGATTATTGAAGGGAATAGGCAGTCAAAAAAGCCGGTGTAGGTTGTTTAGTCTGGGTTTGTTGACACGTCCAGCGGCGATGATTAATGCGGTTACGATGCTGGTTGCACTGTTTGGGTGCATTGGGGGCACGACTTTTTTCTGGATACGCATGGTATTGAATATGCGTTGGCTTTATTATCGGCAAGCACGGCGCTGATATTTATCGGCGGCGGGAAGTATTCGCTGGACGCTCTGATCGAGACGAAACTACTGGAGGCTAAAGATGAATAAGCAAACACGACAACTCGCGGCTGTTATCACCGGGCAAAATACCTCGGATGGAGCCGGTGTGAAGCTGAAACGTATCGTCAGTCAGCAGCAAAAAACGCTTTCGATCCTTTTATTTTACTGGATGAATTTGGCTCCGGTGAGCCGACGGACTATGTCGGCGGTTTCCCCGATCATCCGCATCGCGGCTTTGAAGCCGTAACGTATATGCTGGCGGGAGCCATGCTGCACCGGGATCATCTGGGTCATGAAGGGCATCTGCGGGCAGGCGATGTGCGATGGATGACGGCCGCACACGGCATTATTCATTCGGAAATGCCGGAGCAGGAAAACGGCTTGTTACACGGCTTTCAGCTATGGATTAATCTGCCTGCCAAAGAAAAAAATGAAACCGCCGCATTACCAGGAGTATGCCGCCGCAAAAATCCCTAGCGTTGCATTAGCGGATGGCGGTTACCTCAAAGTCATCGCCGGTGACTATGTGAGCGAAACAGGAAAAATATCCGGCCCAGTAACAGGCGTATCGACACAGCCGTTGTATTTCGATGTGTCGTTAAGCCCCAAGCAACAGCTGGATATACCGATAACCGAACAACATTCGGTTTTGATCTATGTTTACAAAGGCGAGCTAGCTGTCGGCGCCTCGGACAAGGTTTTAAGGGCCGGGCAATTGGGGCAGTTACAAAACGGCGATAACCTACAGATGGCAACACAAGATCAGTCGGCGCAATTTCTGGTGCTGGCCGCGCTGCCTTTAAAAGAGCCGGTAGTGCAGTCAGGCCCGTTTGTGATGAACAGCACCGAAGAAATTGAACAGGCGTTTCGCGATTATCGTGACGGAGTGTTAACACTGTAAAGCAGTTTTTATTTAACCGGAATAAGGATATGGTCGGCAATATGGATCGAGTAAAATTTTTCCGTTCGCCCTGAGCTTGTCGAAGGGTGGGCGGAAAAATTTCGGCCTACCACGTCAAGCCGATCATGCTTCGACAAGACTCTCCTGAGCGTAGCCGAAGGGCTCAGCACGAACGGCTTGACGACCGAAAATAGTAATTTCGGGAAGTTATTATTGACCAAACCCTAAGGAGATAACCATGCAGAAAAAACCGGCAACAACCCGTGTAAAAATCCACGATATTATCCAGGCACGTTGGAGTCCCCGAGCTTTTGACGCGAACAAACCGGTGAGTCATGACGATTTGCTGGCTCTGCTGGAAGCCGCACATTGGGCGCCGTCTTGTTTTAATGACCAGCCTTGGCGGTTTGTGGTGTGCGATAAAGCCACCGATGAAACCGGATGGCAACATGCGTTTTCAATCCTGGCTGAAAAAAACAAGTTATGGGCCAGGAACGCACCGGTGTTGATCCTTTCTGTGGCAATGGAAAATTTCAATCATAACGGCAAACCTAATCGCTGGGGGATGTACGACACCGGAGCGGCCAGCGTCAGCTTGTGCTTGCAGGCTACGGCGATGGGGCTGTGCGTGCATCAAATGGGCGGTTTTGATGCTGAAAAAGCCCGAGAGGTTTTTAATCTTCCGGGCGATTGCAGGCCGATGGCAATGATGGCCGTCGGCTATCAGGCCGATGCGGATGTGCTTGATGACGACTTCAAGGAAACCGAATTAGCCCCTCGTTCCAGGGCCGCACTGAATGAACGCTTTTATGCGGGGCAATGGGGCAGGGGAGTTGAATGATAATGAAACCCAGCGTCGAAGCCGATAACCTTTGTAATCTTGATAGATTGAATGCAATGAAACTCGGTTATTTCAAAG
>DATBQC010000308.1:0-1688 GCA_036561065.1 Methylobacter sp.
CGCCCTACAAAATGCACCTTGCAGCCTTGGAACGTGCCGCCGTGCAGTGCGTGTCCGAAATGCATGCGGACATCGGGCGGACAGAAAGCCGAGTAGGGTGGGCAAGATTTTTTGCCCACGCGGATTCCGCACAAATCGTACTGCGCGGGCACAACGACGTGCCCACCCTACACGGCTTTTGTGAAAAAAATCGATACCTATTTCACGCGCTTCCTCTCGAGCATTCAAATTGAATGCACTCATCTCGCGATGTACCATCGATGAAAATATTTTCCTCCGCCAATGAATTGCTTGTAATCGCGACCAACCGCAATTTGCGGGATGTATTTATTCGTTCAATTGCCCGATGCCAAGCGAAATATTAATGTAACAACAATGTGGCAATTTGGCTATTCTTTCGAAATTTTTCATTGCCTCGAATTGGCGCCATCGGCCTTGGTGCGTGCAGCCATGCAATGCGTGTCCGCAATGCATGCGGACATCGAGAAGACAAAAAACGGTCCAGAGAAGAGAAGAGAAGAGAAGAGAAGAGAAGAGAAGAATAAAGCAGAGAGCAGAGCCGGCGACGTCAGTCGAGTCTTTAGCGTCAGCAACAACCATGCAACGCGCTGCGCGCTTGCCCGGCAACTGGTAACCGAGCGATGCGGATTTCGAATTCCGCCGCGTGCATTGCCCTGATTTCGATCCGCAAGAAGCAGCGCGGCCATCCACCGCACGTTGGCGTAGCAAAAAAAGATGCGTACCAAGGTTCCAGATAAAGCCCATTGCACCCAACACGCTGGTACACTTCTGCGATGGACAGGCGTCGAACGACCTTAACGGTATGTGGCATAAATTGTAGCGCATGGGCGCAACGACTTGCCCACCCTATACGGCTGTTCGAGCTTGAATCGACATTAAGAAGCCTAAATGATATGGAGCCTAGCAAGTCTTAGAGCGATGAAGTATTTATGAAAGATATCTAGATGTTCCATGTCGGAGGTGATGGCCCAGAGCCAACAATGGGCGGCGCTCATTCAGGTCCGTTTCCAGAAATCATTGCGGCGATAGTCGCTGTTTTTGCCGTCTTCTTGATTGTGAGAGAAATTTGGAGCCAATATAGTTGGAAAAAACTAAGCCAACGGGTATCGGACGCCGAAATCAACGCATATGGAATTCTCCCTACGGAAATCACTGACAAGAAGGATTCGTCAAAGAATGGTGATGAAAGCGCCGGCTTTGAAAATGCCGCAGCGACGCCGACATCGAATGACAAGGAAGAAGTTGAAACAGCGACACTACGTCAGTTATACAGCGCGCAAATCGAAAGCTATGAACAAGCGACACTTAACCGCGCCCAATCGTCGTTCGGATGGGCAATTTTTGCAATGTTCGCGGGACTCGGTATTATCACGATCGGCGGGTATCTGGCGTTTAACAACCCTGATTGGGCGCATTCGCTCACCGCAGCTGCATTTTCAGGCATTGGGGGTGTCGTCGGAGCTTACCTAGCAAAGACATTTCTCGAAGTGCACCGCCTGTCACTAAATCAATTTAATCGCCAGCTTCAACAGCCTATCCTCAAGGCCCACATTCTTGATGCTCAGCGAATAGCAGATCGACTAGATGATCGCACGGCTAAACAAAGGGCATATGAAGCCATTCTGGCAAGTGTGATCGCTCTCATTCATGACCAGCACAATTCGCCG
>DATBQC010000309.1:0-4060 GCA_036561065.1 Methylobacter sp.
TCGGCGCGCGATCATTTCTTCTACTTCTCGGGCTCGACGCCATCGGCGGTGCGCTACAAGAACTGGAAGATGTATTACACCATGTCGCAGCCTGGGCCGGCCGGCTGGATCATGCCGCTCGTCCCGTTCCACTTTACGCTCGTCCAGAACATCAAGCGCGACCCGTTCGAGCAGAATGTCGGGATCGACCAGAAGTCGGCGCTGTCGTTGGGCGGCTCGCTCGGGTCCCCGTCCACCGCCTTCCTGTACGACTGGAACATGCTGCCGATCGGCCAGCAATTGTGGGAGGAGCATCTATTGTCCTACGAGAAGTTCCCGCCGCTGCAGCCGCCGGAGACTTACAATCTCAGCCAAGTCCTGGAGGCGGTCAAGAAGGCTCGCATGAGCCACCCGAGCGACTGACCGCGAAGGGCGCCTTTGTCCGGAACGCTGCTTTCCGCCTCCGCGCCGGCGCAGACCGCAACGCCCGCGGCGCGAGCGCGGCGACAAAGGCCCAGCGCTCGAGAAGCGTCATGCGCGCGAGGTTTCGCGCGGGGATCATCGGGTGGAATGGCGTGCGTTCTTGGTCGTGGGCCAGTTTGTAATTTCGGCTGTGCGCTATATGCAAACTTTCATCTTTATGTAATCAATGGCACTGCAGAGGCAAAAAACCACAAAAGCTGGCTACACATTGGTGAAAATACGGCGAGCCAATTTTTACTCCTCACGTGTCTTCTCAGCTCTGCCTGCGCTGCATTATCGACTCGAAGACAAGAAATCACGTTGGTGCCGTACCCGGTATGAATCCATGGCGCTGCAGTAAGCCCCGCAATTTTAAGCCTGTCGTCCAACCATTTTTTGTCGAGCGGATTGATTTTCGAGGCCGCCTCGCTTGAAAGCCCACCTTTTACGTCGAAAAAGAGCCAAAAGCGTTCGGTTCGCGGTATGGAGGTGGTTTCCTCCCAAGCCTCAACCATTGGAACAAATGTATTCCAATTGCAGCCCTCAGCACATCTCAGCATCCGCAATACTTCGTGCGGAATTACGTTTTCAATTTCATGACAAGGCAACGTTTTCGCAATCACAGGCGGCCATGTTGGGCTACATGCGGCTAACACTTTGCGAGAAACCGCACATAAATTATCTCTTGGGCTCTTCATATCGGTATCAAGAATGCACAAAGTAATTGACCTCAATTCTACCGCCTCTTCAAATCTCCTTACGATACCGCTTCCCCCACCATGTTGCAATACGAAAGAAGAGCGAGGAGCACCAAATATATCTCGGACATTTCTTAGAATGAAATCAATAACAAAGCCATCATTGTGAGCATCCTCAATCAATAACCCCCCGGGTTGACCAATGTTGGCGGGTCCGAGATATGTAATTGGCGTAATTATCGCATTATCTCTCAAATCGAAATGACTATCTATTGAAACCTCTAAATATATTGAGGCTCGCCGCCAAAGCGTTCCTGTTTGTGTGTATTCACTGGATAGCCTTTGCAATAAAGCAAGATCTCGTGGTGCCAAAGTAATATGTTTACATAAAAATTCTGCCGCCTGCCGGCTCAAAACCAATAAGTGGAAACCGTGCCGATGCGCACGCAGCAGCTCCGAAACAATGTTTTCGAGCACCGCCGGGTCAATGGATGAAAGCTGCTCAGGAACGAGTGCAAATTTTATTAGCATTCTTTATCTCACCGATGGCTGAAAAAATCCATAAGGCCAATCGCAAAGTGAGCCATCCGATTCAAATGTCGCTATACTTGTCGTAGTAATTCGCTCGCCTGTTGGGTCAGGTTCAAACAATACAATGTTAATATCTTCAGGGCTAATCTTATTTTTGGCAACCAACTCGCCAAGCCTATTTATAAACGTCTCACTGTGAGTCTCAACAAGAAAGTTGACGTCCTTCCGATTGGTGTCGCTAGGCTTTGAACGGGCCTCCCCGACAATGGCGTCGGCCAGCAAGGCTTGGTGCGCTGGATGCAAATGCAATTCAGGCTGCTCGATCGCCAGCAACGCTGGAACCAAATTTCGGTTTGGCCGGGGGTCCTTTCGCTCGCGCGCCCACCAAATTTGCGCGAGCACCGGAAGGATTTGCGAGACGCCGTACCCCACGTCAACGAGATTTGAGCGCATATCACCTTCGGTAATATTAATACTCAAGTGGCCAGGCCCTTCTGTTCGAGAGACCGACAACCCATATCCAAAAAGACTTTCAATCCATTTTGATAGTTGACGCATCTGTGTATTACTTAATGAGTTTAGGAACATCGGAAAATTTTTCCCGTCTGGGTCAATTTCGGAAACAGCAAGGTCTTGATATCGGTAATATCTCTCGCTTCTGGCCCGAGCCGGCCCAATATATAGAGTTTCAGATATCATTAATTTAAACACAGACGTTGCATTATTCAGCAACTCTGGTAAAAAGGCAGCACCTAGCACATCGACAAACTCGCGTCTTACCTTTGATTTATCTGGAGATACGAGGCTAGACAGAAAATTGTTCAGAGACTTATTTCCGGTTCGGAAGTTTTTTGCTTCGATGTCACTTTCAGGTGCAGGCCCTAGTGTCAACGCCTTATATGCGATCTCTTCTAGTTTTTCTGGGCTCAGCCGCGATGAGAGGTGAGGCCGAAGAAAATCTTCCACAAGCTCCTTCAGCTTTGGAACTCCCCGTGTCATGTATAAGTAGTATTGTGTCGGTATCCTAGGACCCTTTCGAACGATGCGGAACTCTGGAAAAATTGTTCCAGGACTTAGAGCTAGTGTAATCCCTTCAAGGTTTAACTGGACGGTGTTGCCATTTACTTTTAAACAACTTATTTTACCCTCAGGATCCAACTCTATATTGTATTCCAATTTCGGATCAGCAAATGCAAGATTTATATTTTTAATGCGAGTCATAAATCCTTCGGGAGTAATAGTGACTTTGTAGATGGCACCCTGAAATTTGCTAGGCTCTTCGATGTCCATTGCCCACGGGCGCTCAGTGTAGGTGGGAGTCAGAACGTCTGTCCCGAAAGTGAATTCAATCAGGTTGTTTTTGTCATTGTCAGTGACTGACGTATCGTAAGCACCAAAGTCAACTAGATCTCCGTACCACAGGATAGGTGAGCTTGTTCTGGTAAAAATAGACTGACGAAGTAGGGGGAGTGAACGCAAGTATGTACTCTTCCCACTGCTGTTGCGGCCAACTAAAACAGTAATTGGGCCGAGTGTCAGCGGAGGAACGTCTTTTAATCTGCGAAGATTTGAAACGCCGTATTTTAGCATCTGTAGTGGCCCTCGATTTGAGGTGTATCATGCGCTCAAAGAATATGGCGAGACGGTTTTTCTTATAGCTGGATTCGAGCCAGAGGCAAACGTGGAACGACAAATAGCTAGTCGCGCATATGGGCCGCTCCGGGTCCAAAGCCAGAAACCCGCGCTCACCCGCCACCGACCCGCCAATTTCGCCCCCCTACCCCCCCCCGCTCCCATCAGCCGCGCCGCGATCGCGTTGAGCTTTTCCAGCAGGGCGTTTCGGGCGCTTTCGGTTTCGGCAGGCTCTTGCGCGGTCGGCGGCGCGGCTGAAAGTTTGGCGCGGCGGTAACACCCTTCTTAAATTCCAATCCCTCTTCGCTCATTGATGCGTCGTTAAAACCTCAAAAAAAGCGGCCGCGAAAACACGGCCGCCTCACTGTTCGCACCTGCCCCGCGCCGTTTATTTTTTCGCGGGTTCGCTTTCCATGCGCTGGATATAGCTCGCCGCGTTCGGGTCGGCGGGCGGCACGGGAATCGGTTTCTTCGGCTCGTCTGGACCTTTCGCCGGTTCTTTGTAACCGGGCATTCCCGGCACGTTCGGCGCGGCCCAGCCGCCCGCGTCGGTCGCCTTATCGCCCGCGAGAGCGACGCCGCTGAAGCCGAAGATAGCCGAAGCAACAACGACAGCAAAGAGCGCCGCGTGTTTGCAAACCATCGTTCCCTCCTCGTGAATCCGATTCTGCGTGATTGGAGGAAGCTTTCGCCTCTGCATGGAGGATATTGCGGCGCTCGACCCTTTCAACCCAGGCGTTCGGCGCGCGGGAAGAAAT
>DATBQC010000310.1:0-5768 GCA_036561065.1 Methylobacter sp.
TAAATAAACTTAATTCAATATCTCGGGAATCATCACTTTGCAATCCATTGCTCCAATACAGTTGGCATTTTACTTGCTTTGGTTTGTTTAGGCATTTTGTCTTGAGTTCGTTTAAGTATAAGGATTAATTATGAAAAACCATCTAACCAACAATAATTTCAATCTAAAGCCCTTGGCTTTAGGCATAGCGCTGGTTTCTGTTTTTGGTGCGGCTCAAGCTAAGAGCTTAACCGAAGCCAGCACATTACTCGAAACGGTAGGCGACCCCAACGAAAGCTCGTTCATGAAAAACCTTGGCTTGAAAATCGGCGGCTGGGCCAATGCCGGTGTCACTTACAACGCTTCAAGCCCTGCTAACGGGTTCAACGGCCCAGTTACCTTTGGCGATCGTTCTGCCGAATTCCAGTTGAATCAATTAAATTTATTCGTCCAACGCGCCGTGGCAGCAGAAGGCGATGCATGGGATTTCGGCGGACGTTTCGATGCGATGTTCGGTACGGATTCTATTTTCACCCAAGCTTACGGCGTTCCCGCAGTCGATGTAAATACCGGATTGCCATTGAACCGGAACCATTGGGATCTTAATATGATCAACGGCAATGACAATCGTTTTTACGATATTGCCCTGCCCCAAGCTTATGCCGAGGCTTATGCGCCTATCGGCAACGGTTTGAATATCAAGGCCGGTCACTTTTATACGCCGATCGGTTACGAAACAGTTCCTGCTCCTGATAACTTTTTCTATACCCATGCTTACACCATGCAATATGGCGAACCGTTCACCCATACAGGGGTGATGGGTAACTATACCGTCGATAAGAACTGGGCGGTTATGGGCGGAGCGACGACAGGGAGTGCGACCGGCGGCTGGGATGGCGGCTTTGACAAGCAGTTGGGTACCTGGGGCGGCTTAGGCGGTGTTACTTGGACCAGCGATGACAAGGGGACTTCTGCCAATGTCAGCAGTACTTATGGCGCGACATCAGAACACAGCAGCAAAGCATGGGCCCTGTACAGTGTGGTGCTAAAGCATAATATCACCGATAAAACCCATCTGGTTTTACAGCATGATCATGGTTTCGCCAATGGTGTCCTGACCTCTGTTCCTAATGTCGATGCCGAATGGTATGGCATCAATTCGCATTTAACCTACGACATCAAAGACAATCTGACTGCGGGTGTTCGTGCCGAATGGTTCCGCGACCAAAACGGTTTTAGGGTCTGCTCTCCAGGTCGTGTAGCTGCCGCAACCAATGGTGCGGGTAGTAGTTTTGCTGCTGCCGGCAACTTCACCTCCACCTGTAATGCCGGCAATGGCGCCAGTTATTACGGAATTACGGCGGGTATGAACTGGAAGCCGATGAAATGGTTGAATATTCGCCCGAATGTTCGATATGACTGGGTGGATGGAAGCAATGCTGCCACAGGCGGTCAATACAGGCCTTTCGGTAATAATAAGCAGGATCAATTCCTGTTCTCTACCGATTTCAACGTTAATTTTTAAAATCAAAATATCCAGAGTTGCATTATTAATTCTGAATCAACAAAGAGGCATTGTATGAAACTAATAACTGCTGTTGTTAAACCCTTCAAGCTCGACGATGTGCGCGAGGCGCTTTCGGACATAGGCGTTTCCGGGGTCACCGTCACCGAAGTAAAAGGTTTCGGTCGACAAAAAGGACATACCGAGCTGTATCGCGGCGCTGAATATGTGGTTGATTTTTTACCCAAGGCCAAAATTGAGGTGGCGGTGGCTGACAGTATGCTGGATCAGGCCGTAGAAGCCATCACCAAGGCGGCCAATACCAGCAAAATAGGCGACGGTAAAATCTTTGTAACCGATTTAGAGCAGGTTGTCCGGATTCGTACCGGGGAAACCGGCGAAGAAGCGCTTTAATATTAAGGGGGAACTATGAAATATCTTTTAACTACCTTCACGCTGTTTTCTTTGCTGAGTTTTTCTGGGCTTTCTGTTGCGGAAACTGTCGTTCCTGCGGCTAATAAAGGCGACACGGCATGGATGATTGTCGCAACAGTGCTGGTCATCTTAATGGTTATACCCGGCTTAGCTTTATTTTACGGCGGCATGGTGCGCGCCAAAAACATGCTGTCCGTGTTGATGCAGGTGTTCGTGATTTTTTCGATGATGGCCATCTTGTGGGCGATTTACGGTTACAGCATCGCGTTTACTGAAGGCAATGCGTTCTTCGGCGGTTTTAGCAAAATGTTCCTGAAAGGCATAACGCCGGATTCGCTTGCAGCCACCTTCAGCAAAGGCGTTTTCGTACCTGAATACATTTACGTTGCCTTCCAGCTGACTTTTGCCGCCATCACTCCGGCGCTGATCGTCGGCGCTTTTGCCGAACGAGTTAAGTTTTCAGCGGTCTTATTGTTTATGTTCATCTGGTTTACCTTCTCCTACCTGCCGATGGCGCATATGGTCTGGTATTGGGCTGGCCCCGATGCTTACACCGACGCTACGGCTGCTGAAGCTGCCGGTGCTACTGCGGGATTTTTGTTCCAAAAAGGCGCACTGGACTTTGCCGGCGGTACAGTCGTGCATATCAACGCAGGTATCGCAGGATTGGTGGGTTGCTTGATGATCGGCAAGCGTATCGGTTACAGAAAGGAATCGCTGGCGCCGCATAGCGTTACCATGACCATGATCGGCGCTTCCCTATTATGGGTAGGCTGGTTCGGCTTTAACGTCGGTTCCAATCTGGAAGCCAACGGTCTTGCAGCATTGGTTTTCGTCAACACCTTGCTGGCCAGCGCGGCGGCGACTCTTGCTTGGATCGCCGCAGAATGGCTGTTGCGCGGTAAGCCCAGCATGTTGGGCGGCGCGTCCGGCGCGATTGCAGGTCTTGTTGCGATTACCCCTGCCTGCGGCTGGGCTGGCCCTATGGGCGCTATTTTCTTAGGGCTCGCTGCCGGTGCGGTTTGTTTCTGGTCGGTGACTATGCTGAAAACTGCGCTGGGTTATGACGATTCTTTGGATGCTTTCGGCGTCCACGGCGTAGGTGGAATTCTCGGTGCATTAGGTACCGGTATTGTTGCCAACCCGTCGCTGGGCGGCACCGGTGTTTGGGATTATGTTGCTAACGGCGTAGCTGAATACAGCATGATCGGGCAAATCACCAGCCAGGCTTGGGGCGTGGGAATCTGCATTATCTGGTCCGGCGCAGTATCCTTTATCGCATTCAAGATCGTGGATATGGTGATTGGGTTACGAGTCACTGAAGAGATCGAGCGTATCGGGCTTGATGTTTCGGAGCATGGCGAAACAGCCTACCACAGTTGATTCTATGGTGAGCTTTCCTCACCAATAAAGTTCTTCGCAAAAAAACGGGCGCATACTCTGCTCCCGTTTTTTTGCGTTTGTAAGGAAGGCAATAAGCTCGATAAAAACACGCCAGTCTGTGTGTTTATCCGGTCTATTAATTGTATGTTGATTAATAATTCACTATGATTGCAGCCGATGTTACCCACACTTTTGCTATCTAATTGAGAGAGAACATGAAATTAATAACAGCGATCATTAAACCGTTTAAATTGGATGATGTCCGAGAAGCATTATCTGAAATTGGCGTTGCGGGCGTTACTGCAACGGAAGTAAAAGGCTTCGGCCGTCAGAAAGGTCACACCGAGTTGTATCGGGGTGCCGAGTATGTGGTCGATTTTCTGCCCAAAGTTAAATTGGAAATAGCTGTCGCCGATGATGTACTGGATAAAGCCGTCGAAACCATTGTTAATGCGGCCAACACCGGAAAAATCGGCGATGGAAAAATATTCGTATCCAACTTAGAGCAGGTTATTCGTATTAGAACGGGTGAAACCGGAGAAGATGCCATTTAAGGCGCAAGGAAAAAAGATGTTGTTGAAAATAATAAATAGAAGGCTGTTTTTAGGCCTCCTGCTGTTACCCGATCTTGCTGCTGCAGATCAATTAAATCAGGCCAATACCTCTTGGGTTTTGACTTCAACCGCTCTGGTTTTGTTCATGACCATACCGGGTTTGTCGCTGTTTTATGCCGGATTGGTCAGAAGCAAAAACGTGCTGTCGGTATTAATGCAGTGCTTTGCGATTACCTGCCTGGTTTCGATACTTTGGCTGGCCGGGGTTTACAGCTTCATTTTCGCCGACGGCGGAGAACTGCAAAAACTGATCGGCGGTGCTTCTAAGGCATTCCTGCCGGGCATAGGCGTGGCGTCATTGAAAGGCGACATTCCTGAGTCCGTTTTCTTCATGTTCCAGATGACTTTTGCGATTATCACCCCGGCGCTGATCGTCGGCGCCTTTGCCGAGCGGATGAAATTCTCGGCGATGTTGTGGTTTAGCGGCTTATGGCTGATCATTGTTTATCTGCCTGTCTGCCACTGGATATGGGGCGGCGGCTGGCTGGCTGACATGGGCACAATGGATTTTGCAGGCGGTATCGTCATCCATGTTAATGCCGGTGTCGCGGCTTTGGTGTCCGCGTTGGTATTGGGCAAAAGAAAAGGCTTCCCTAACACTGCCATGCCGCCGCATAACATGACCATGGTGGTGACCGGCGCAGGCATGTTGTGGGTCGGCTGGTTCGGGTTTAATGCCGGCAGCGCGTTGACCGCAGACGGGCGTGCAGGTATGGCGATGCTGGTCACCCATATCGGCGCGGCTTCCGGCGCTTTGACCTGGATGTTCATAGAATGGAAACGTTTTAACAAACCCAGCGTATTAGGCATCGTGACCGGCATGGTCGCAGGCTTGGGCACCATCACCCCCGCTTCCGGCTTTGTCGGTCCGTTCGGCGCGCTGGTGATCGGTATTACTGCGGGCTTCGTCTGTTTTTACGCGACCCAATACGTCAAACGCAGCCTGAAAATCGATGATTCTCTGGACGTGTTTTCCGTCCATGGCGTAGGCGGTGTGACCGGATCCTTAATGACCGGCATATTTGCGGCCGGCAGCTTGGGCGGCCTCGGTTTGGCTGAAGGCGTCTCAATCATGGATCAGGTTGGCGTTCAGGCCTTGGCGATTGTCGTGACTGCGGCCTGGAGTGCATTATTCAGTTTCCTGATTTTAAAATGTTTGGACAAATTCATAGGCCTACGGGTAACTTCCGACGAAGAAGTTCAGGGTCTGGATAACGTTCTGCATGAAGAGACCGGTTATCTTGATTTGTAAGTTTTGTTGCTAAATATCATTCGGCAAAAAAAGGCGGCCACTCAATAACTTGGGTACCGCCTTTTTTGTTTATTGGGGATAAGCCTTAGAAGCTTATATTCCCTTGCAGCCATATTTTTTGGGTGTCGGTATTAGTAAAAGACTTGTCTACCCCGCCGGTAACATACGAGCTATCGGCACTGTAATAAGCGTATTTGGCTAATAACGAATAATGCTTGCCGAACTTCTTAAGCGCTGAAAAATCCCATTCCTTGCCGTAATGACGTTGTCCTGTGTCATCGGAATAATCATGATAAACCCCGGTCAAGACAATATCGCCCCGGTCAAAAGTGGACACTACGGTACCGAATACATCGCGAATACCATTGTCAGGCGTATTCACGACAAATACGTCTGCCCAACCCTGAAAGGCGTGATTGGTACCCAGTGGCGTATCGAAGGTTTTATTATGGCCGTGACCATCAAGCTGTTCCACAGCTCCCTGAAAAGTTAAGAAGTTATAGGCCGTAAAACCGCCCATCAGATTGATGCGCTGAGCTTGATACGGCGTGTTGCCATGACCGTAATTTTTTTGAAAGCCCCATTCAGCGGTATAAACCAG
>DATBQC010000311.1:0-2482 GCA_036561065.1 Methylobacter sp.
AAATAGAGCAGGGAACGCAATAACCGGGAAAAGGGCAGTCAGCTATTCAGAAGTTATAGGTTGTTAGTCAGTGCCGCCTGTCGTTATAAAAAAGAGCCGGTGTGGGCGTTGTCGCGAACAAATCAGGTCTATTTTATTGACTTTAATGTGCTTGTTTGTTATTTATGATTGGGCTTGAAAGAAAAAATAATAATAAATATAAACAATTACGCTAGAGGGGGACGGGCATGGCATCTGATAATGGTACCAAAACGAGCAAGTTGGCTAAGTTAACTCAACTGGAAGCGGAGGTAGCTAAGCTTTCTGAACAGCTGAAAACCAATAAAAAAACTATCCTATTACTGAAACAATCGTTATCTGAGCGCGATTTAAGGATACATGAATTAGAATCGAAACTGATATACGCCCAACAATCACTGTTGGGAAAAGCGATCATTACCATTCATCAGTGCAGAAACCAAATCCTCATCGGCATTGACGAAAAAGTCATCAACCCCGCTTTAGCGCAAATCCAACAGCAGATTGAAGTCATTCAGGGCATAGTCTTTGAAGCCAAAGATCTGATCAGCAAGAAAAAAACACTGATCCACGAAAACATTAATGCGACTTCAAATCTGGTGCATCAATGTCCCGACCAAGCGGTAAGATATTTCGAAAAATCGGTTGTTGAGCCTGCGAGATCATTGGTCAATGAAGTTGTAGAATTGATCGACAGCAATGTAAGAAGCGGCCGGGATATTGTCGAGCATGAGATCATTTATCCAGGCAAAGTATGGTACGACAAAATCGCTGTGGCAACACGGGCGTTGCCGACCCAGACTAAGGTTCTTTTTCAAGTGTGGGTGGAACAACCGGTCATGCAGAAAATAGAGTCTCTCCCAGTTATCGGAAAGGAGCTGGGAAGCAATGCGGACGTGCTGTTGAAAGGTTTGGTGGGACAGTTAAAATCGGGAGCGGAACAGGGATTGGAGAATGCAGTCGATACGATAAAAAAATCACAATTTTGGGACGGAAAGCGTAAGACGGAAGCGGCTTAAAGTGACAGGTGAAGCGAGGCGGCCGGGTTGGTCGCCTGCCGTTACACCGACTACTTAACCAAACTTAATAAAACCCCAGCCGCCACAGCAGAACCAATCACCCCGGCGACATTCGGCCCCATCGCATGCATCAGCAGGAAGTTATGCGGGTTACTCTCTAGTCCCAGTTTGTTGACTACCCGTGCGGCCATCGGCACTGCGGAAACACCGGCGGCA
Source organism: Methylobacter sp. (assembly GCA_036561065.1). Lineage (GTDB taxonomy): Bacteria > Pseudomonadota > Gammaproteobacteria > Methylococcales > Methylomonadaceae > Methylobacter_A. Next base: position 1,254 of record DATBQC010000311.1, read on the forward strand.
CCGATTAGCGGATTAATCGGAGTGCTGCTGAATTTATTCATGATTTTCGCCATGATCACTCCGGCCGCGGTGCCGATGCTGAAGGCAATCGCGCCTAAACCCAGAATCCCCAGTGTTTTGATTTGCAAAAAAGCTTCGGCACTGAGTTTCGAGCCTACCGCTAGCCCTAAGAAAATAGTGACGATATTGATCAGTTCGTTTTGCGCTGTTTGGCTCAAGCGCTCCACTACGCCGCAGGCGTTCATCAGGTTGCCCAGTGCGAACATGCCGATTAAAGGCGCGGCTGACGGTAACAGCAAGGTGCAGATAACCAGCAGCATTAACGGGAAGACGATTTTTTCGGTCTTGCCCACGACGCGCAGCTGCTGCATTTCAATTTTGCGTTCGTCTTCGGTGGTCAAGGCGCGCATGATCGGCGGCTGTATCAGTGGCACTAAGGCCATGTAGGAGTATGCTGCGACCGCTATAGCTCCCAGCAGGTCAGGTGCCAGTTTCGAGGCCACATAAATGGCGGTGGGGCCATCGGCACCGCCGATAATGCCGATCGCGGCGGCATCTCTTAAGCTGAACTCCAGTCCAGGTATGACGTTGAGTGCCAGTGCTCCCAGCAGTGAGGCGAAAATGCCGAACTGTGCCGCAGCGCCCAACAGCAAGGTTTTAGGATTAGCCAGCATCGGGCCGAAATCGGTCATCGCGCCCACGCCCATAAATATCAGCAACGGGAACAGGCCGGTTTTAATGCCGTAATACAGGTAGTACAAAATACCGCCTTCTTCGGCGATACCGGCAACCGGGATATTGCTGAGAATCGCGCCAAAGCCTATCGGCAACAACAGTAACGGTTCAAAGCCTTTTTTGATGGCCAGAAACAGCAGCAAGAAGCCGATCAGCATCATAAAGGCCTGACCGGCGGTGAAGTTGTAAATGCCGGTGCTATGCCAAAGTGAAATAAGATTTTCCATGAGATGTCTCTTAATTAAATCATGTAGGGTCGACCGGTTGGTCGCCCTTGTTCAGCTTGCGAAGTCCAGGGCGCGACCAGCCAGTCGCTCCTGAGATTCTTCGCGATGACATTTATAAAGAAATCAATACATCGCCGCCCGCAATAGCGCTGCCTTCTTTGACATAGACAGTACTTACGATACCGGCTGTTTTGGAACGCACTTCGGTTTCCATTTTCATTGCTTCCATGATGATTACGACATCGCCTTCGGCAACGATGCTGCCTA
>DATBQC010000312.1:0-1838 GCA_036561065.1 Methylobacter sp.
CTTAAGAATGAGAATTTTGCCGGATCGCCGTTCGCTTATCGAGCGTTGGCTGAAACCCAGCCGAAACTTTCATTGCTGTTGTTCTTAAGCTTCTTGGGGCTGGTCGGATTTCCGATTTCACCGGCTTTTCTCGGCGAAGACTTGTTGCTTTCCCACGCCAGCAGCCACGCGCCATGGTTTGCACTGCCGATTACTATCGCTTTCGTCATTAACGGCATCGCAGCGGCTCGTGTCTTCCAAAGACTATGCATGGGCAGGCCGACTGAGCTTAATATCGCTACAGAGGATATGGGGACAGAAGCCCAGCACATTATCGAAACGACAAAGCCTCACGCGGCTTAATAATCCAGTTATAGCCTCCTCGAAGGGCCGGCGCTATTTGAAAGCTGTTTCAACTAACGCCGGCTGCATCCTCAACATCTGACCGATAAGGCTAGACGACGGTCATCGACCAATTCGACCCTTCCGCCCTGCGGGCGGCTTTCCCTATCCATGACTTGCTGCAACCAGCGAATATCATCAGGGTGCGCGTAATTCAACCGGAAGCGTTTGATTTGCATGGGTGTCATGAGCAGGCTGACCAGCTTTCCAGTCGCTAAATCTAGGATCACAAAATACATCAAGGCCAAATCGCCCCGGAATTCCTCATATCCTGGAATACCTTCGTAGTCGTTCAGAAAATCGCCGCAACCGAATAGAATCGGTTTGCCCTTGTACACCTCTATGCCCTTGGGATGGTGCGATGAGTGGCCATGCACCACGTCGACCTGGGCCAGATCGATCAACCGGTGAGCAAATTCCCTTTGCGCACTTAAGATTTCGTAACCCCAGTTTCCGCCCCAATGAATCGAGGCCACCACCCAATCGTCTTTGTGCTTAAGCCCCGCGATCCGCTTGGCGATGCGGCGTACTGTGTTTTCGGATAAATCCGGCAGTAAATTCACGCCCGGCCTGTTGCTGCGAGCGCCCCAAGCCGAAGGAATACCGCTGCTATCATCGCCGAAACCGAATACCAGCACGCGTCCTTTCCCGGCCACCTCAATAATCGCCGGCGCTTCGGCTTCTGAAAGGTTTCGGCCCGCTCCCGCGGCCTTGAGGTTCGCAGCGGCCAAAGTGTCCAAAGTCTCCGTCAATCCGGCATAACCCCAGTCCAGGACATGATTGTTGGCCAGAACGCAGCAGTCGATCTTCGCCGCCGTAATGCAGGGGATATTCTTCGGCTGCATCCGGTAATTGATGCCTTTTCGGGGCCAAAATTCCGGGCTGGCCGTCACCGCCGTTTCGAGATTAATGATGCGGATATCGGAATAAGTGCGCCGTAGTTCTTCAAGCGCATCCCCCCAGATATAGGCAAAGTCAACCGGTTTAGGAATCGGGCCGTTGACTTCCTCCGCGAGCTTCACATAGCCCTTGGCGGAGGTCATATAAGGTTCATAAATCTTCGGATGAACGGGGTAAGGCAGTATCTGGTCGATGCCCCGGCCGGTCATCACATCGCCGCACAGAAATAGCGTAATCGTTTGAGTGTCGCGAAAAGCTGTCTGAGATGAAAGGCTTTGCTCTGGAATCATTTCGTTCACATCTCCCGCCGGACGCGATTTTGTCATGCTCAGGGCAACTGCCGTGATCCCGGCTAATTTCAGGAAATCCCTTCTTGAACTTGGGTTTAGCCAATACTCGCTCATCGTCGATGCGGCCTGGAAATCATACAAATTAATACTGCTCCATCCGCACGAACTTCGCAACTTGTGTTGCATATTTTACGCGTTTGCAATTCATCAATAAGTTTGTAATGCGGCGCGCTAAGTATTTACAGAACTGTGTCGTGATACATGGAT
>DATBQC010000313.1:0-2261 GCA_036561065.1 Methylobacter sp.
GAGTCTGGTTGATAACTGGTGTTGCTGGATTTATTGGCAGTAATCTTCTGGAGACGCTGTTGAAAAATGGACAGCGGGTGCTTGGGCTGGACAATTTTTCGACTGGACACAAGTCCAATTTAGAAGAAATACGCAGCGCGGTGACCGAAGAGCAATGGGTAAACTTTCGATTAATTGAAGGAGATATTCGCGATCCGAAAATTTGCAATGAAGCCTGCATTGGTGTCGATTATGTGTTGCATCAGGCGGCATTAGGCAGCGTACCGCGTTCGCTCAATGATCCAGTTGCTACAAATTCTGTGAACATAGATGGATTCCTGAATATGCTGGTTGCCGCACGGGATGCCAAGGTTAAAAGATTTGTTTATGCTGCATCATCTTCCACATACGGAGATCACCCCGGCCTGCCAAAGGTGGAAGATGTAATAGGCAAACCGTTATCCCCTTATGCGGTTACCAAATATGTGAATGAGCTGTATGCCGAGGTATTTGCGCTTAATTATGGATTCCGGTCTATAGGATTGCGCTATTTTAACGTGTTTGGTCCTCGACAAGACCCTAATGGTGCCTATGCCGCAGTGATTCCGAAATGGATTGCATCAATGATCCGGAACGAGCCGGTATATATAAACGGCGATGGTGAAACGAGCCGAGATTTTTGTTATATCGCCAACGTGGTGCAGGCCAACCTGTTAGCGGCAACTACGGACAACCAGGACGCAGTCAATCAGGTATACAACATCGCGGTAGGTGATCGCACCACACTAAACCAGTTGTTTGAATATCTGCGCACAAACTTGGCTGCTCAATTTACACACTTACAGGAATTTCAGCCGACTTATCGCGATTTTCGTGCGGCAGATGTGCGCCATTCCTTAGCAGATATAAGCAAGGCAAAAAGCCTGTTAGGATATCAGCCCAACCATCGGGTGTCTGAGGGGCTAGCGGAGGCGATGGCATGGTATGTTCCGGATGATGGTAATGCCGAGTCGTAAGATTTGTTTCTTCGTGACAGAAGACTGGTATTTTTGCTCGCATAGGCTGCCATTGGCGGTGGCCGCAAAAAATGCGGGATTCGATGTGACTGTCATAACCCGAGTGGTCAATCATGGCGAGTTGATTCGTGACGCTGGGATCAGGGTCATTCCTTTTAATCTTTCCCGTCGCAGTATGAATCCATTCAAAGAGTTGGTTGCAATTTTGCGGCTGTGCTCAATATACCGAAGTGAACGCCCTGACATTGTTCACCACGTTGCAGTAAAGCCGGTGCTGTATGGCTCAATTGCTGCGCAATTGATTGGAATACCGCATGTGATTAACGCGTTGGCAGGTTTGGGGTGGTTATTCACCTCTACCAGTAAACGAGCTCGCCTACTTCAAGCAATTATTCGCCGGGCTTTTTATTTCCTACTTTCTCGAAGTGCTGTGATAGTACAAAACGATGATGATGTGGCTGCATTGCGGGATATGGGCGTTGCTCAACAGCGTATTAACTTGATCAGAGGCTCGGGAGTGAATATGGTTGATTATGCACCACTTCCTGAAGGAGAGAATGTGCCGATAGTGGTGCTCCCGGCCCGTTTGCTTTGGGATAAAGGCGTCGGTGAGTTTGTCGAGGCGGCCGGGCAACTTAAGCGGCGTGGCGTGCATGCAAGATTCGTTTTGGTGGGTGAACCCGATGCAGAGAATCCGGCGAGCGTATCAACGCAACAGTTGATAGCTTGGCAAAAAGACGGGGTGGTGGAATGGTGGGGTAGGCGTGAGGACATGCCTCAAGTATTGGCGCAATCCCATATTGTTTGTTTGCCATCGTATCGTGAAGGGTTACCCAAGTCTTTGCTTGAAGCAGCATCCTGTGGGCGGCCTATTGTGACAACGGACGTTCCGGGTTGCAGGGAAATCGTTCGTGACGGGGATAATGGGATTTTGGTAGAAGTGCGCAATTCGATGGCCTTGGCGGATGCGTTGGAAAAATTACTTGCTGATCCAGAATTACGACAACAAATGGGGCGGCGTGGTCGAGAACGAGTGATGAATGAGTTTTCCCAAGAAATAATTGATGTCCAGATATTGGCTCTTTATCGCGAGGCGATATCGTGAGTCGAATTCTTGTCACCGGAAGCAATGGCTTTGTCGGTCTGCCGCTATGTACAGAAATGCTATATCAGGGGTGGCAAGTCAGGGGGGCAGTGCGTTCACCGTGTCAATTGCCCGTGGATGTGGAGATGGTGTCAGTCGGCGAAATAGATGGAGAGACTGAT
>DATBQC010000314.1:0-1691 GCA_036561065.1 Methylobacter sp.
CGTATTTTTTCGTCGCTATTCGTGTTTCCATCGGCCCATTCAATGAGTCGCGGCATTGACGTTGAAACGGACTTGCTACAGAAGGTACTTATCAATTCGAAGCAACTTCGACGTTTAATCAGCTTATAGGTTAAGGATAAACGTTATATAGTTTTACCAGTTAAATACCGTTGGAAAATGTTAAATGAAAGTTTTGAGCGTTTGACTTAATACTTGGACACAACTGAGATAACAGGTTTGCCGATTTCACAACCGGTTTAATAAGGAGTCTAGCCATGAAGCGAATTAATTCACTTTTTGAAGCTGCTTTTCACGATTGGGCATCACTTCGCGGTTACACCAAAATTTCCTTTTGCATTTTTGCCGTCATCGCGGGCGCGGCCATCAATTCAGATGTGGTTTCAAAGACTCTGCGTCTCGACCTATTTAGGCTGGAAAATGACAGGAGGGCCCCTGTAGACTACGGGTTCGGCCCGGGCGCTGGCAAAGGGCCTGCGAGGCCAAACCTCGTTCTCGGGCAGACCCCGGCAATCCCCCGTTCCATGCGTGCGGCCCCGAAAGCAGGACTTGGGACCATCCCGATTGGCGGAGGGGCGGGCGGGTTTTTTGGTCCCCCGTTTCCTTGGCCGATCATACCAATTCACATGGCATTGTTGCCGGATGGGCGTGTCTTGAATTACGGCACGGACGAAACGGGCGCGCAAGGAGCGCAACTTAAATATGACGTCTGGAATCCCAGCCTTGGAATTGGAAGCAACGCGCACGCAATCCTGCCCAATGGGACATCGACCGACATCTTTTGCAGCGCGGCGTCTTTGATTGGGGAAGGTCCTGCTGTCCCTACAAGTCTGACTAGCAACGTGCTGATCACGGGCGGCGATCTCACCATCGATGGAGTACGAAACTACTCGAACGATAAGGTCAATGTCTTTAACCCAGGGAATAATACACTGACTGCTTCGGGGGCGATGAACTATCAGCGTTGGTATCACTCCATCATCACTTTGCGCAACGGTGACAAGCTGATCCTCGGCGGAAAAATCGGCGCAATCTCGCTCGGCATGGGTGTGGCGACGCCCGAACTCTTCCATCCGGCATCGAGTCTCTGGACAACGCTGCCAGGAATATCAATAAGTGACTGGTTTTATCCAAAAGCCTTCGTTGGCCCAGATGGTGGGGTAACGCATCTTCATTCTAACGGCCAAATATTCAAATTCACCACAGGCGGCACCGGAACCATGACGGATACGGGGTCGCTGACGACCCAAGGGGACGATTCATATCCATCAGTGATGTTCGCCAATTTCAACGTGTTGACGGTGCGCGGTGGCCAAAAGGCTCAGATCGTTGATATCTCCAAGTCCCCGCCGTTGGTGACCGCCATCCCCAATTTGAAGTATGATCGCAAATGGGGAAACACAACATTGCTTCCCGATGGAGAAATCCTCGTCACGGGCGGCTCTGCGGTCGACACTTCGAACATTAACGCGCTCACCAACGTCGCCTATCAAGCAGAGATCTTTGATCCGGTTTCCCAAACTTGGACTCTCGGCGCATCCGCTGCCGTCCCCCGGCTTTATCATTCGGCGACGCTGCTTCTTCCGGACGGATCGGTGCTGACGGGAGGCGGCGGAGCTCCAGGCCCGGTAAACGAACTCAACGCGGAAATTTATTACCCCGCTTATCTCTAC
>DATBQC010000315.1:0-4156 GCA_036561065.1 Methylobacter sp.
TACCTTGATACCAATGATTCCAGTTGTCGTCGAAACGGGATTGACCTTCCAGCCAGATACGGCCTTTTTCCAATTTGGGATCGATGACTTTCAAACTTCCCTCGCCTACGACTTGCATCCAGCTACCGGCGTCCTGAAGCAAGTCGTCTGCCATGGAAAACGTGCTGACTGAACTCAGCATCACGGCGGTGATGCTCCATAGCTTCATTTTTTTCTTAATCATTTCATTTACCTAATGTAGTTTTGACTGACTCTCAATTCGCATCAAGGGCGACCCGGCCGGTCGCCCCTACGATGTTTTTTATTTCTTAACGTTCATCAAGCCCAGTAACCCCTTCATCAACGCCAAGGGTGTAGGCGGACAACCGGGAATCACCGCATCGACCGGGATGACATTGGACACCGCGCCGCAACTGGCATAAGACACGCCGAATTCGCCGCCGCAGGCCGCGCAATCGCCGGCGGCAACCACCCATTTCGGGTTCGGTGTCGCTTCATAAGTGCGCAATAACGCGGTTTGCATGTGTCTGGACACCGGGCCGGTGACCAGCAGCACGTCGGCGTGTCTTGGCGAGGCGACAAAATGAACGCCGAAACGTTCAATGTCGTAAAAAGGATTGTTCAGCGCATGAATTTCCAGTTCGCAGCCGTTACAGGAGCCTGCATCGACTTGGCGTATCGCAATGCTGCCGGAAAACTTCCTGTCTATATGTGTTTTAATTTGGATGCCCAAGGCTTCAAGCTCGTCATCCTTAGCCGTTTTAAATCGTTCGGTAACAACACCCGTGGTCAGGATTTTTTTTAAAATTCTCAGCATTGTCCGTTCCTATAAATCATTGCCTGAATACGAGCCGTTCAGGGATTTGTTGCACACAGGAAAATCCGGCACGATATTATTCAATACCAGTTTTTCCAGCGCCGGCCAGTTCAATTGACTGGGGTCGCGCGGGTAAAAACGGGCGATTTTATTATCGACATCAAAGCGAATGTGACTGATAATCTCGCCGCGCCAGCCCTCAACAATGCCCAAGCCTTCACTACCGGCCATTGGTGTTTGCCATTCGCTACGTAGTTCTCCGGCAACAAGCTGGCCGATAAACTCTTCTATCAAACGCAAAGCGGTTCTGATCTCCTTGTATCTAACCCATACTCTGGAGGCAATATCACCCTGATTCTCCAGCGCGACTTTAACCGTTACATTGTCATAAGGCGCGTAAGGGGCATCGCGGCGCACATCGAAATCCTGACCGCTGGATCGTCCGACGTAACCCACCGTTCCAAATGCGGCGGCGGTTTGTTCAGACAAGAAACCCGCCGTATACAGCCGATCTTCCAGTGATGTATTAAGATCCAGTGCAAGTATGACTTCCTCCAGCTCTGTTCTTAATTCGGCTATCTCCTTCTTGATCAAGCTGCAGGATGCCTCCGACAAGTCGCAGGCAACACCGCCGGGAACAATTCGATCCATCAACAGGCGATGGCCGAAAACCGTTGCATTGGTGCGCAGCCAGAGTTCGCGCAGGCGGGTAAACTGCATTTGCGCGAACACAAAAGCGACGTCATTGCAGATTGCGCCTATATCGCCCATGTGGTTGGCGACCCGTTCCCGCTCGGCCAGGATGCCGCGCATCAAAGCGGCGCGAGGCGGTATTTCAACGCCTGCTGCCTGCTCCATAGCCATACAGGCCGCCCAGCAATGTCCGACGGTGGTATCGCCGGAGACACGCCCCGCCAGCTTGGCTAAAGACTCAGGCGTTCTGCCTTCGGCGATTTTCTCTATGCCTTTATGCACGTAGCCCAAACGCTCTTCCAGATTCAGGATCAATTCGCCGACAGCCTGAAACCGGAAGTGTCCAGGCTCGATAATCCCCGCATGTACCGGACCGACCGGAATTTCATAAACGCCCTGCCCGTGGGATTTAATAAACGGATAATGCATATCCGGCGCAGTGATGCCTACCGGTGTGCCTTGGGTCGGAAAGTCTTTTCGTAACGGATAGCTGTTTGCAGTCCAGGCTTGATGCCGCGTCCAACGCCTGTTATCGGGATGGCCGACGAATTTAATGCCGAACATGTCTTGGGTATGACGTTCGCTACGGTTGGCGGCGGGATACACCGTGGCCTGACTTGGCAGCTCCGGATTCGAATCGTCAATCAACGTGCGTAACAGGACATGCTCGCCTTGTTTTTCAAAACAGGCGTTGACGAAGAATTGCTTATTGACTTGTTCAGCCCACCCGGCAGCCCAGCGCAGTTTTTGCTGCACGGCCAGTTCTGCGAAGCGTTGCCATAAGTGGCTTTCGATCTGCCACAATGTAATCGAAGGTATGTCAATTTCTGCAACAGTAATATCGAGACTCAGTCGGCTCAAAAAATCGGCGTTCCATTTTGAGGCACTCATAACGGCGTACTCCCGGAAATCAACAGTGTCGCTTGCGAAAACCAGTGCGCCAAAAAGCCGGGAATAGCCAGACCCAACCAAAGCACCAAGGCCAGATGTATGGTGACCGGCCAAAGATTAGCAGTAATCGGGCTTTGACCTTCGGGCCTGTCGCCGTAAACCATCGGCTGGATATGCCTGAACAGCCCGGCAAAGGCGATACCGATACCCAGCAACAGCGGTAGCGTCAACCAAGGGTAGCTGTGCATGGTCGCCAACAGCACCAAAAATTCACTGGTAAAGACGCCGAATGGCGGAAATCCGGCGATGGCAATAGTGCCGATCAACAAGCCCCAACCGATCTTGGGCTGAGTTTTAATCAGGCCGCGTATCTGGTCTATACGTTGGGTTCCGGCCAGCTGCGCCGCATGGCCTACCGTTACGAAAATGGCCGACTTGGTCAATGAATGTACGGTCATGTGCAGCAAGGCGGCAAAAGTGGCCAGCGGGCCGCCGATGCCGAAGGAAAAAGTCATCAGCCCCATGTGCTCGATGGACGAGTAACTGAACAGCCTTTTAATGTCTTTTTGCCGATGCAACAGTATCGCGGCGACCAGGAACGACAGCATGCCGAAGCCCATCATTAAATAACCCGCCATATTGGAATGCGTGGCTCCGTCCACCAGCATCTTATTGCGCACCACGGCATATAAAGCGTCGTTTAACAACAATCCCGATAACACCGCAGACATAGGCGTCGGGCCTTCGGAGTGGGCATCGGGCAACCAGTTATGCAAGGGCACCAAGCCGATTTTTGTGCCGTAACCGATCAGCAAGAAAACAAAGGCAATCTCTAGCACTTCAGGGTTCAGCTTGTCGGCATTTTCGTAAAGCACCGACCATAACAACGCATTTTCCCCATCGCCGATCTGCACCGCAGCGTAATACAGCAAAATGGTGCCGAACAAGGCTTGGGCAATACCCACGCCGCAGAGAATAAAATACTTCCATGCCGCTTCAATAGATTCCGGGGTACGATACAAACTGACCAACAGCACGGTTGCCAGCGTCGCGCCTTCCATCGCCACCCACATGATGCCCATATTATTGGTGGTCAACACCAGATACATGGCCAGCATAAAACCCTGGAACATCGAGTGATACAGTTTCAAGCGGTTGTCGCTAAGTTTGCCGATTTCCTTTTCGTGCTCCATATAGGGCGAGGAAAATATCGATGTGGTGAAGCCGACAAAAGCCGTCAGCACAATCAAATACACATTAAACGGGTCGATTAAAAAAGCCCTGCCCGATGAAATAATCGTACCTTGATTGAGTACGTTGATCGCCAGCCAGATAGTCGCCAGCAAACAAACGCCGTTAAACCGAACATTGATTCTTCCGGTGTTTTCCCTATGGCCCGCCAACGCAAAATACAGTATGCCGATCAACGGTATTAATAAGACCAAATAAGCGGCAATCATTTATCAACCTCGTGTAACTTGTTTAACAAATCGACATCCAGCGAATCGATACTGGTGCGGATATGCAGGAAAAAGATGCCAAACAGCACAGCAGCCACCAATACGTCGAACGCAACACCCAACTCAACCACCATCGGCATACCGTTGGTGGCAACGATGGCCGCAAAAAACAAACCGTTTTCTATCGACATAAAGCCGACCACATGAGCGATAGCCTGACGATGCGAAATCATCAGCAACATACCCAACAGCACCACCGACAAACTGACCGCCAACGCATTCAGCATGACCACCG
>DATBQC010000316.1:0-1545 GCA_036561065.1 Methylobacter sp.
CCAGTACGACAAGCCTACGGTAATTAGACGCCACGGACTGAAATTCCTTCAGAAATTTTGGAATCCACGTTATGGCGTTAAATTGTGTGCTCGCGGAGTTCGGTAATGAAAATTATCGACATCGCTCAGCGTACTCCCGAATGGCATCAATGGCGAAATTCAGGTGTTTCAGCATCCGAGGCGGATGTCGTTTTAGACCGTAGTCCCTACAAGACTCCGTTTCGTCTGTTTGCAGAGAAGAAAGGCCTTATTCTGCCTGATAATCTCGATCGCAATCCACATGTACAACGTGGAATTCGTTTGGAACCTGTTGCCAGACGCGCATTTGAAAACCGGCATAACACTATGTTGTTACCCATGTGCGCCGAATCAGATGAGCATCCATTCATCCGCGCATCGTTTGATGGTATTGACGATAACGGAATTCCTGTGGAGATTAAGGCGCCAACGGAGAAAAATTTTCGTAACGCCCAATTTGCAGCAGATTCTGAATCTAATTTTGGTTTAACCGAAGAAGATTTTCGTGATGTTCAGCAAAACCGAACACAGTCAAAGTTATACAAGCGTTATTACTGCCAGGTTCAGCAACAGATATTGGTTGCTGATTCAGACAGAGCTTGGTTATCGCTTTATCTCAACGAGCGTGAGTTTGTGGATATTCCGATACCTCGCGATGATGCGCTTATCAATGAGTTGATTTTTGAAGCAAGAAAGTTTTGGGAATGCCTGAATTCAAACAGTCCACCTGAAAGAGATCCGGCCCGTGACATCTTCATACCGTCCGGTCCAGATTTCGATAAATGGAATGTTTTGGCATGTTCTTACCATAGTGCCGAAGAAATGATTTTTGACTTCAAGTCCAAAATAAAAGCTCTTGAAAAAGAACAGTCCGAAGTCGAAACCGGTCTTCTGCAATTAATGGGTGATTTTGCTCATGCAGAAAGCGCTGGGTTACGTGTTAGCCGTTATCTTCAACAAGGAAGCATTGATTTTAAGGCAGCCCTTAAGTCGATACAGCCTAATCTTGATCCTGCGTTTTTGGAACAGTTCAGGAAACCTTCAACAGAACGCTCACGTTTTACGACCAAAGATGAAGAAAAGGCATCAGTTCCATTTTCAATGGACGATGTCATGTCTGCTGCAGAAAGTGATTTTTGGTTCTGATTTTTTAGAACCTTAGCTCGCCATCAACCTTAACACACTGGGGAACACATTCCCCTTCTGGGCGCTTGTGTTTCCCGTTTTTTTGGAGGCACTAATGCGAAAATGCTATTACAAAGGCAAAGATCGCACATTCAACCTCGACTGGATCGACGATGAATGGTTGTGGTTATTTACTACTGAACCCATTCTTGAAGAACACCCAGCATGGACAGAACAGGATATCTTGCACATTTGCGATTGCCTTCTTGAAGATTCCCTTCGGAATTTATTTGATGGACGTTGCTCGATGGAAACAGTTGTCGAAATTTACAAATGGATGACCGACATCAAAGATCCGAATCCATTCAGTTTTGTGAATTGCTGCAATCTGACTGGCCTTGA
>DATBQC010000317.1:0-2864 GCA_036561065.1 Methylobacter sp.
CTCCAGTACTAGTTTTTTTAGCTGTGCTGCCGGAGCCTTAAGCTGCTCATTGCCGCCTAAATCAAAAGTTCGATAAATGAAATCTTTTATTTCATATAGGTGTCTAAGGTTATACCATTCTAAGTACAATTCACCGCTACAAATCATTTCGGACTTTATTTCCTCCAGACTTTTACTGAATCCTGAGCCAGGATTGTCCAGTATTTTTTGTATTTCATTTTTCAACGCCCGTATGTTTTCCTCTGAACACAACAAAACCGGCAAAGCAATACGCGGATCGACCGCTTGCTTAAGTCTCGGAATGATAGTTACTAAGTTTTCTATGTTCTGTTCTAGCAGTAACGCGATTCTGCCGGCAATCACCGGCAAAGCGGATTCTTTAGGCTCGGCAAACGGTGCCCAAACCCAGTCATGCCAAGCTTGGTTGCGCTGTTGCACGGTTAATTTAACATGGCGCAGAACTTCCTCGTTTTCCCGTATCCCGACTAAGCAGGCAAGTTGCCAAGCAGCGGCGATAGCCAATGAATCATCTTCCCAAAGCAAAGGCGCCAGCTCCAAGGTCGCTTTCGGTGTAGCAATGCTGCCCAAGTCCTCTATTGCATTGTGACTCCCTGCCGCTGCCAGCTTGCCTAGTGCAAACACGGCTAACTCACCCATGCGCACTAAGGGTTGTCGAACTTCAGGTAGCGCATAAGAGGCCGACAGCACTTGAGCGGCCTTGGGCAGGTTGGTAAACGACAGCGCGTTAGCCGCAAGTTGCCGCGCTTCGGTCTGCGTGGATTCGGTGAGCACTTGTTCCAGACGCGCCAACATCTGTTTTCCGCGCGGCCTAGTGTCGCCTGCCACCGCTCCCAGGGCATGGGCTACGCTGTCATTGCCCATGCCTTGCGCCAGTTCGCCACAGAAATGTTCGATGATGTTGTCGGCTAGTCCAGGATCGACCTGTTTGGCATCTGCCAAACATTCCAAGCCGGTGATGGCATCGACTTGGTAGATGGCTTTAACGACTTCGGTGCTGTCCACGGCTAAGCCGCACCAGAGTTTGACCGGTTCGCGCCAGCCGCCGGGGTCTTGCTGGTAGGCCTGGATAAGCTCTTGGCCTTGACCTTGCAGGGCGGAGGCGACAAAAAACTCCTGCAAGGTCAGATGGCCGAATTGATAACGCTCGCCGCCGTCTATTTCCAATAACAAGCCGCTACGCTCAACAATTTCTTTGAGGATGTTGCGGGCGTCTTGGCCGACATCCAGATTTAGGCGAGGCAGTATGTCTTTTAACTGAAGCAACACGTTTTCATGGTCGATGCTGCGGCGGTCTTGGTTTTGCTCGTCCGCGCCATGCAGGTACAGAGCCAGATGTTCCAGCACGGCATGTTTGTCGTGCGGCTGATACTGGTTGCGTTCCTGATGCCATTGCCGCAGTAGTACGTCAGTCGCGAGTTTATAGAATTCGGCGCGTGAATGCGGCAATACATGTTCCGTATCGGCGTATAAATAAGCAATGATGGTCAGTAGCAGCGGATTTCGCGCCAAGTCTTTAAGCCTAGGCCGGTCTTGCAAGGTGCCTAGCAGTTGGTCGACCGATTTATCGACCGGCATGTCGGGCGCCCAGGCACTTAAAAACTGGCGTATTTGCGCATCGGCAAATTCTTTAACCAGCAAGGTTTCGTCAACGACATCGAAAAACTCGTTTTGGTATACGGCACGGCGGCAGGTGATCACCACGGGACACTCGGGGTGATCTGCCAGTAAGTCTTTAATGGCATTGATGACCCTGCCGCGTTCGCTATAGCTTACTTCGTCCAAACCATCAAACAGCAGCAATTCGCCTTTATTCAAGGCCTGTTTGACATAATGTTCCGCTCTGGGGAAATCGTTTTGTTCCAGTCTATGTGCCAAATGCTGAAGCAGGCTGGTATTCGGATCGGCGGCGCGGTTTAGTTCCAATAGCACCGGCACGGCTTGAATGCCGTAACCATCAAGCCCGTGTTCGGCATAATGAAAAGCAACGTGTTTCATTAGCATGGTTTTGCCTGCCCCCGGTTCACCGACCACCATTAGCCGCTTGAATCGGCTGATGGCTTGCATGGCCGCCATCGGCACGGCATCTGCCCGTCCGGTCACTTGCAAGGGTACAAATACTTCGGCCATTTTTAACGGAGCCCGGTCTCGGAAAGGAATGCGCACAGACTCGTATTTTCTAACCAGGGCTTTGCGATAATGTCGCAATGCGGTTTTGCGCAGGAACTGTTGCCCGGCAAGACGGCTGTATAGCCAATTGCTTATAGTTTTTAGGGTGAGTTTTATTAGGTCGCTGAGGGAATTACGAAAAACCGCCACGATTAAACCGAAAATACCGAATATCCACCCTGCATCAGGGCGTAACGACGACCAGGATTGGAGTTTGGCTTCCTTGGCTTTGCTGTAGGCTTGCTCGTAAATTACTGCCACTTCTTGCCGCTCGACGCCTGCTTTATTATCGCCGTACAAATTGATTGCCAGGCCGGTATCCATAGCTTTGTCGTTTTCGACATGGCGCACGGCTAAGGCGTTAAGGTCTATTTCAAGTTGGATTTTCGGGGAGACGGGCGGATTAGCCAGCGGAGTGTTCGGGCAAAAAACGGCTGCTAATCCGAGGATTAACAAAATTGACAGTGCTGGTTGCGAGATTTTCAGGCCGGTTGATCGGTTCATGTTGTGAGCACTCAATAGCAAAAATATAAAAGCGGCGTAGTTTGCGTGGAGTGTAACGGAATGAGGGAGGATTCACCACAGGCGGCGTAAACCCAAAAACTGTAGGGGCAATCCCTTGTGGTTGCCCTCGGTAGGCTAAAGGCTAAAGGCTAAAGGCTAAAGGCTAAAGGGTA
>DATBQC010000318.1:0-1650 GCA_036561065.1 Methylobacter sp.
CACGGTTTTGCCGTTTAGAACCGGCGGCAGCGGCGAGCCGCAGCCGTAAAAACGTTCCAACACTTCCGGGTGCAGATCGGCCAGCAAGGCTTTTAAGTAACCGGGCATCGCATCAATGCTGCAACAGGCGCTGGTTTTCAGGTCATTGCTGGATTGCAGAACCTGACCATAATAATGGCGGACAGACTCGCTGATTTCGATATTGACAGTCATGAGGTTTCCCAATGTTTCAAGTTAAAAATGGGCACTAACGGCTGAGCATAATGCCCCTCAGATAGAGTTAGCCGCCAGGAAACGCAATTGATGCGATCGCACTTATACTTGCCTTGCCGCTGGTCAGGCCGAACCCAAGAAAACGCCGACCGAAACATGGGGTGGACACCGGCAAGCCTGACAAAAATAACCAGCAACGCAGCAGTCGGATGGGCAGAAAGGCCTTGGTCTAGCTAATGGGAGTGATTTTATAGCTTATGGTTGCGCTACCTACCCCACCTACCGGGCCTTAAATAACCCGTCCAAGATCGCCATAGCAATCACGACAACATCCATTGTAAATTAAAACCGGGAGCCGATAACACTAATGCCGCAATTTTCGCCATGTCGTGAAGGCCACGGGCAAAACACACTGCGCCGGTGCTGCAAACATGCAAGCTATTGAGTATGCACATAACATCGAAACCCAATACTATCATGCCAATCCCAAACTGTTCTGCGCAGCTATGCTGAGTGTAGATAAGAGAACAAGAAACAAATAACGATTATGTCTTCTTCTTGCATATCATATTGTAAATTTTAAAGCTTAGTATCGATGCAGCCAGCAGCAGTGTTATTGCATTGGCAATGATAATCGCTTTGTCGCCGAGATGGATTCCGTAAATAAGCCAGCACAACACGCCCAAGGTAAAGGTGCTGTACATGCCCAAAGAAAGGGATTCGGTGTCCCTGGTTTTTATCGTCAAGATGGCTTGAGGCACAAATGAGGCAGTCGTGAGTGTCGCGGCTAAAAAGCCGATAATTTCAGGTGTAATCGTCATAGCTATTTTGGCTTTACGCCATTATTTTCCTGCTGCGGATTTCTTTAATTTTTTAAGCACGCTCTGCCCGACAGCGTTTACAAAATCCTCGGCATTTTCATATTCCCGCTCTTGGGCGAAATCGACTAACGCCATGACCAGCTTTTTTGTTCCCGCTATTTCTTCGTGCGTTCGGCCGCAACCTTCGCAATGCGTTCCTTCATAGGTGCATTTATCAATACATGGATTAAATTTCATGGCATTTCCTCTTAAATGTATAGCCTTGTTTATTTTTACTGCGACGGTTTTTTGCTAACGGACAAAAAATTTTATTTCTGCTTAGAAGGGAATTTTACCACACCGAGCACAAGCCATGACTATCCTTGCCTACAGGGTGTAAGGTAAGGGGCGTGAGCACGACTGCATGAATGCAGAAGGTAGAGCAATGCAGGAGTAATTGCCGAGGAGTGGAAGCTTTATCAACACTTAGAACCGCAAATGCCCTATCTCAATGCGATCCGTTGACACTCAGCATGGTGTTTCCGAAATCAATTTCGCCCTCAACGATTTGAAAAACACCTTTGCCTCGGTCTTCGCTATTTTTCCAAATAGCATTTCCAATCTGGATTTCAGTGCC
>DATBQC010000319.1:0-4040 GCA_036561065.1 Methylobacter sp.
ACCCCATGAATATCAGAGTCGCAGGATTCAGCACCGGGTTTGATATCCACCAAGACACCACACTACCAACCGATGCGCGACTTTGGCGCATGCCGGCAGCCACGGGGGCAGCGCAACAGGTGCACATCATGCAGGGAATGGCAAAAAGGCTACCTAGTGCGACGCTCTTGAAGCCTAGCCTACCAAGCGCCGCGCTCACCCACTGAGTCGGCAAAAGCACCTTGATGCCGGAGCCCAGAATGAGTCCCAGAAGAAG
This sequence comes from Methylobacter sp., assembly GCA_036561065.1. Taxonomy (GTDB): domain Bacteria; phylum Pseudomonadota; class Gammaproteobacteria; order Methylococcales; family Methylomonadaceae; genus Methylobacter_A. The sequence continues at coordinate 257 of DATBQC010000319.1, forward strand.
CGCCTTCCAGATTGCCTTGCTATAGGCTATGGCGTAGTCCACAGCCGCGTTCCATGATACAGGCGGAGCAGAGACGGAATTTCCCGAAAGAATCGAATCGCCTATGAAATGATGACTCTGGGCGAGGAAGGCCTTAGCGTAATAGGGCATCCATTTAACATAGGCGAATCCGACAATGGCCACGAGGATAAAAATCATCGTACCGGCAAAAGGAAATAGGCGTTTTTCGTTCATTCTGACTTGCATGGAAATCCTTCGCGGTAGTGTTCGCAATTATGATCATGGCTCGAAATTATAAGCTATTGGCCGAACGAACGGACACGGCGAATTAACAGTTATTTCGTTGCCCGATAGCTGCCAGCCAAACCGATTCAAATATTTTGATTTAATAACTCATCCCGCTGTTGCTTACGCAATAACTCAGAAAATTCGTGCGCCGACACGGGTTTGCTTTTGATATAACCTTGATAGCTATCACAGCCTTTTTCCAACAAAAATGCCAGTTGCTCCGGCGTTTCCACGCCTTCGGCTAAAACTTTAAAGCCCAGTGTATGCCCCATAGCAACGATGGTAGCAGCAATTTCCATGTCATCTTGATGAAAAGGGATGTCGTCGATAAAGCTCTTGTCGATTTTTAATATATCCAAAGGAAAATGCTTTAAATATGCCAAGGATGAATAACCCGTGCCAAAATCATCAATGGCGAGACGAACACCTTGATCGCGGAGACTATTAAGAATGGTCAATGAGTGATCCTGATTTCCCATCAATCCGCTTTCGGTTATTTCCAATTCCAGTTGGGTAGCTGGAAAACCTGTTTCTTTGAGTACCAGAGCTACCAGCGCACAAATGTCACTACGCTGGAATTGGTGAGGGGAAACATTGACTGCTAAAGTCAACGGAGGTAAACCCTCATCAAGCCATTGTCGGCCTTGTTGGCAGGTTTCCCGTAATACCCAGCTGCCGATCTCCACAATCAGACTGGTTTCTTCGGCAATAGGAATAAAGTTTAGCGGTGGAATCAGTCCTTCTATCGGGTCTTGCCAGCGCACTAATGCCTCGGCACCGATAATGCGACCACTGATAAAATCCACCTGAGGTTGAAAGAAAACACTCAGTTCCTGTTTTTCAACTGCGCGACGCAGCCGAGCTTCCAACGCGATATGCTCTCGGGCAATAGTCGTTAGGTCTTCGGAGAAATAGGCAAAACAGCCGCGTCCAGCGTCTTTAGCTTGGTACAAAGCCGCATCGGCATGATCCATGAGTAGTTCAAAATTGTCACCATGTTGCGGATACAGGCTAATTCCAATACTGACACCAATCTGAATGCTGTCGCGTTGGGTCAGACAAAAGGGTTTGCTTAAATCGGCGATAATGGCTTCAGCGATCCGTGCTGCATCTTCTGGATGCGCAATTTCTTCCAGCAACACAACAAACTCATCGCCACCCCAACGGGCTACCATATCAACATTACGCAACAATGCCGTAATGCGTCCGGCAACTTGCTGCAATAACTCGTCACCTGCTTGATGCCCCAGACCGTCATTAACCGATTTGAAACGATCCAGGTCGAGCATCAGCAATGCTAACTGTTTGCCATCACGTCGTTCTATATCAATGCCGTGTTTGAGTCGTTCCCGCAACAGTCGGCGGTTGGGAAGTTGAGTCAGCTGATCATAGAAAGCAAGCTGTTGAATCTCTTCATCATCAGCCTTACGTTTGGTGATGTCCTCGATCATGCAGAGGTGGCGCGGATGTGCTTTATCTTCGACATAAACCGGCGTAATCGTCATATTGATCCAGACCAGAGTGCCATCATGATGAACATAACGTTTTTGCATCTGGAATCCGGATATTTTTCCGGCATTCAATAAAGCCATATTGTCCAAATCTTCTTGGACATCATCTGGATGCGTGATACTCATCCAGTCAAGATCAACCATTTCCTCCAAGGTTCTGCCTGCAATTTTGGCGAACATGGGATTTACGGTATAGATGTGCCCTGTAAGCGAGTCAATCAAGGCAATGCCTATGGGCGCATCATTAAATATGGTTTTGAAGCGATCTTCGCTTATTTTTAATACTTTATTCGCCGTTGAATGCTCTATGGCAATGCTGGCCAAGTGAGCGGATTGTTCAATGAGGTAAATGTCTGATTCCGTAGGTGTATGCACTGCACGATGATAGATGCCAAAAGTACCCAGCACTTTGCCCAATGATGAGCAGATGGGTTCCGACCAGCATGCGGCCAATCCGGCGCTGGCCGCGAGTTCTTGGTAGGGCATCCAATAGGGATGGGTTGCGATGTCCTCAACAATAACGCGCTTACCCGTCAAGGCTGCCGTTCCGCAAGAGCCTGCGCCAATTTCTATGCCGTCGATGGCTGCGTTATAGAAATCAGGTAAACTGGGCGCTACCCCATTAATAAGATGCTTGCCTTCGTCATCCATTAACAAGATGCTGCAAAGCATCGCCGGATTAAGTTGCTCCAGGCCTAGCACGATAGCTTCGAGAATACTTGTGAGTGAATTATCGGTAGCCAATAGTTCCAGTGTATGACTGCGAAAACGTTCGAACTTTTCGGCCTGTTCTCGTGCCGAAATTTCTTGCTCCAGAATTTCATTTTGTTCATTAAGTTCGGTTTCAGCCAGTTCCTGACTCTCCCGGAGTAAAACAATCCACCAAGTGGCGGTGCAGATCAATACTGCCAGTATAAAAAACAGGTTGAATAAGACCGCACGAAGTTCGGTTGCGCTGTCTGGATTCAAAGTGTTGCTGCTGAGCGAGTAAGCCAACCAAAAAGTAATGGCAACGATCCCAAGCATCATCGCTGAGTAGGAAGAGAAGTTGGCGATTCTGGAACTGGTCTGTTTTGAAATGCTGCGTCCGACGATTGGGGCAAACGCATCCGAAATCAGTTGGAGATAAAGTGATGTTTGTTTCGGTTTGCATGAATCCTTGCAGCTTGAATCCAAGGTGCAGCACAGCGAGCAAATAGGGGTGTCATGAAAAGTGCAATAGGCAAAATCTGTTTGAGCATACTGCTGATCGCATACTCCACAGGTAGACAATTGATCCGAGCTTTCAAAATGCACGTTCTGGCGGGCGATGTAATATTTGCCCTTAGTCAGCTTAGCGATAATGGGGACGAGCATAAAACTGATCGTCATGGCTATCAACCATGAATAAGCTTGCGCATACATCCCGAAAGCACCCGTGAAGGCGATAATCGACACTATCGAAGCAACCGACATGCTGACAAAACCGACCGGATTGTAGTCGTAGAGATGAGCGCGTTTGAATTCAACCAGAGGCGGACTGAGCCTCAAGATTTTGTTGATGGTTAAATCGGCGACAACGGCCGAAATCCACGCAATTGCGACATTGGAATACAGTCCGAGTACTTTTTGCAAGGCTTCAAATACCCCTAATTCCATCAGCAGTAAGGCAATGCCGATATTAAACACCAACCACACCACGCGCCCTGGGTGCGCATGAGTGACTCGAGAAAAGAAATTCGACCATGCCAAAGAGCCGGCATAAGCGTTGGTGACATTGATCTTGATTTGGGAGGTAACAACAAACACCGTGCTGACAAAAAGGGCCAGACTTGGATGAGTAAAAACATAGGTATAAGCGATGTAATACATCTGCACAGGCTCTTTTGCCTCGGCGTGGGCAAGGCCGGTCAAGACTACGATGGACGCCAGCAGCACACCGGCCAGTTGCTTGAAACAACCCAGCACAATCCAACCAGGCCCCGCAGCCAACACGGACATCCACC
>DATBQC010000320.1:0-4688 GCA_036561065.1 Methylobacter sp.
ATACAAGCAATCCGTCCTACTTTAACAACGACGGCGCAAGGGCAAGCCGCACCAGCGATACGGACCAGAACTTCGTGTACAAGTTTACAGGCATCGGGTCGGCAAACGTGATTCTCTATTACTATGGCAGCACAAACAACATCAAATTGTGGTCTAGCCCAGACGGCGTCAACTACACGCAGTTAAGCACAACGCAAAATGCACCGACTGCGACTTCTGCAGGATGGTCCACCGTGACGTATACCGCTTCAAGCGTACCGGCAAATACCGGGTATCTGAAAGTTGAAATCCCGCCGAGCGGATTGTCTTGGTCACCACAAGTCGGGCAAGTGCAAATCCCTCACGGATAACAGAGGCAGCGCAGCGGATTACCTCTAGCTGCCAAGTGAAGAAGTCCGTCCGTTGGACGGATTTCTTTTTGTGGTGCGCCCGGCAGGCAGCACTTACTTGGAGGTGAGAGTCCTTTGCTTGCGCAACAAGGGGAAGAGCTAGCCGACTGGCAAGGGTAACGCGGGCGACTGCGAATCTGAAGCAAGCCGAAGGAAATGCGTTGACTTGACCAATAAGGGAGGATACGAAATGGATTTTCTGATGCAAAGCGCTTTTGCCGGATTGGGACAGACGATTACCTACCTGACCCCGTCCATCTTGGTCTGGCGCGGGATGAACAAGGATACAGTGAGCAGCGGTGCCATGCCGCACGTGGTGATTGCAGCATATCTGGTTGGCGCCGTCTTTTCGATCGGCTCGATACTCTGGACTGTGAAAACAACCAAGGAGATCGTGCCGACGCCGGAAGAAGTAGTGGCTATGCCAAGCGCGGCGTTCGGCTTGCGTCGCGCATTGTCAGAAATCCGGCTAACCATTGTCGAGATGCAGTCGGCCATGACGCAACTCGCGCTGGTGAAACTGTTCCAATGGTACGCCATGTTTTGCTATTGGCAGTACATCATGCTCTCGCCAGCCAATACCAATTATCGCCGCATTTGCGCTGATGCTGGGAACGCGTCGCCTCGGTCCGCAAATGCGCCAAGTGCTCTGCCTTGCGCTGTCAGACATCGGCATGCAAATTATTCCAAAGATTCGTACTCCAGCATTGCTGTGCATTCCGATGATCGGCGTGAGCATAGCCAGGGCCAGCCTGATGGGCAATCCTTACATCATACTGGCAAGTTGCATATCGGCACATCGCAACGGCGTGTAGATGGGCATACTCAATATGTTCATCGTGATCCTGATGATCATCCAGATCCTCACGTTGCCACTATTTTGCCAAAGCTGGCCGGGTGGCAAACGGGACAACGTGATCCGGCTTGCCGGCGCCTTGCTTATTTGCGCCGCAATTATCGCCCTGTTCATGAGTGGCCCAGCCAAGCTTGTTTCTTCCGAAGTGACCACCCACGGCAACGTTCACTGAACCAAATGAAGGCCAAACTATGATTGAATCGATAGTCAACGGAAAACTAGTCATGAAACGCTTTGCAAGACGCGAACACGCACCGAAATTGCTGGCCGACATCGGCGGCACGAACGCGCGCTTCGCATTGGAAACCACACCAGGCGAGATCGACGTCATTGCGGTATTGTCGTGCCGGGATTACGCCAGCCTCAGCCTGGCCATGCAGTCCTACCTGAGTTCGCCTGCTGCCGTGAATGCCGGTGCGGATCAAGCGAAGCAGGCGGCCTTGGCTATCGCAGCCGCGGTCGATGGCGGCGAAGCGAGGATGACAAATCATCATTGGACAATCTCATCAAGCGCAATAGCACGGGAATTCGGGTTTGAAACCGTCAAGGTGATTAACGACTTCAAAGCGCTAGCACTGGCAATTCCGCTGCTCGATGAAAGTGAAAAGCGGCAAATCGGCGGAGGCTCGGCCCAAGCCAACGGTGTGGTCGGACTGGTTGGTCCTGGAACCGGCTTTGGCGTATCCGCGCTGATTCCATGCAACGGCGAGTGGCTCGCACTGGAGACCGAAGGCGGGCACGTCAATTTTGCGCCGACCAATGAAGTGGAAGATCATATCCTGCAATACGCCTGGCGGGAATATCCGCATGTGTCGGTCGAACGACTATTATCCGGCATTGGCTTACCCATCATTTACCACGCGCTGGCGGTGCGGGCTGGAATTTCGGCGGAACTGACGTCGCTCACCGCGCAACAGATTGTCGAACGCGCGCTGAACGGGCAATGCAGCATATGCGACGACACTATCGAGGCTTTTTGCGGCATGCTAGGCAACGCCGCCGCCAACGTAGCGTTGACCTTGGGTGCCACAGGCGGCGTGTATATTGGCGGCGGTATCGTGCCGCGTTTCGCGAATCGATTTGCGCAATCGGAATTTCGCCGCCGCTTCGAACAAAAAGGTCGCTTTTGCAGCTATATGGAACAAATACCGACGACTTTGATTACGGCGGACTTTCCGGCTTTTTATGGCCTTAGGGCAAGCTTGGGTGCGATGTAATCTTGCAAGCCTAGCCTCGCGCGCCAAGGTGAATAATTCACGAAATCAACTTTAGAAAATCTTATGGAGAGTTTAATGGTGGGAGATCGCTAGGCCAATTTCACCTACCAGCAGGCCTTTCGCCACTTTGATGTCGAGTGGCAAGGGTTGCTATCAGCGACGGCCGAAAGCGTCGTTCGCTACCTTGCCCACTACGAATACAATCTACATTTGGGAAACATTTTGCATTTGAATTTCTCATTGATCCAATTTTCTACCAATGGGAACTTGACCTTGCCCCTGTTTTCCGTATCCCTTAGCTGCGGACATTATGCTGCCAGCTTGGTCTGGCTGGCGAGCCATTTCTCTTCGAACTTCATCGGACTGACGTACCCCAGGGTTGAATGCAGGCGCCGATGATTGTAGAACGCAAGCCAATCGATAACTTCATCCATGGCTGCTCTTCGCGTTTCAAATCGCCTGCCGTGAATTCGCGCAGTTTTCAACGAACTCCACAGGCTTTCGGTCGGAGCATTGTCCCAGCAATCGCCCTTGCGGCTCATCGATGATTGCATGCCGTATCCATCTAATGCCGCTCGGAATTCATGGCTGCAATACTGGCTACCGCGATCCGAGTGAAAGACCAAGCCTTCGTCAGGATGCCGTCTGAACCAGGCCATACGCAAAGCGTCGGTCACCAAATCTGTCTTCATGTGTGGCTTCATTGACCAGCCGACGACTTGACGACTGAACAGATCAATCACGACGGCCAGATACAACCATCCTTCGTCGGTCGCCAAATAGGTGATATCACTGGTCCAAACTCGATTCGGCAAATCGACAGCAAACTGCCGGTTTAGCAGGTTCGGAGCAATCGGGAAGCTATGGTTGGAGTTCGTGGTGGCTTTGTATTTCCGCTTGGCCCGGGCCTTGATACCATGTAGCTTCATCAGCTTGCGCACACGCTCCTTGCCAACCGGAATGCCGCGCACAATCAATTCCTTCCATACTCTCGGCCAGCCATATTCGGCCTTCGATTCGGTATGGATTGCTTTGATGTGCACCAGTAGCGCGTCGTCGCTAACGTGCTTGCGTTGACGCGGCGTGGCCCGCCTTGCAAAGTGTTCGTGATAGCCGCTTGGGCTGACTTCCAACACTTCGCATTGCAGAGCTATGGGCCATTGGTTTTTGTTGCGCAATATCCAGGCGTACTTCACGTCGATTCCTTGGCGAAGTACGCCGTCGCTTTTTTTAGGATATCGCGCTCCATCTTGGTTCGCGCCAGCTCGGCACGCAGCCGGCTGATTTCCATTTGCTCAGCACTGACCGGCTTACTGCTGGCTCCTGCCAAGCTGCCTCGATCATCGGCTTTGATCCAGTTGTGCAACGTCTGATCTGCGACTCCCAGCGTTCTTGCGACCATGGCTATGCTCTGCCCGCTTCGAACCAATCTGACGGCCTCAGCCTTATATTCCAACGTGTAACGTGCTCGTTTGCTTTGTGACATTATTCGCTCCTTGACTGAATTTTAAACCTTCAGCAAGGGATACGGTTTTCGGGGGCAAGCTCAACTTTGTGGAAATATTCGACCAAAAGTGCCATCAAAATGACAGCAATAAATGAGCCACAAGAAAATACTAATGCATATTCTTTCGACAGCGTAAAATTCTTTGTGATGTTAAACTGTTATTTAATTTTCAATTATAATTATCGCAGAACGAATTTTCGCGTCTCCTCCAATTCTCCTCGGATTGGATTTATCCCGCCACCAAATGGCGGGATTTTTTTGGGGAGACTGAAGGGAAATGGCGGTGCCAGATCTTTCGTCGAAGGGGACGGATTCACCTCTCATAAAATATGCATGAAGCAACATCAATTGACCTCTCTTCTCCGGATTTGATTTCATCACCGATGGAGCACGTTATTTTTTCCAGAACAACGAGAGAAATTATCTCCTCCGCAGCGTTCCTCGCGCTCGAGATATGCAATACCAGTAAAAATCGGGAATTTCACCGACACGCGCGCACAGTTCCTTGCGAATTTGCAGATACCCATCCAAAAATGGGCTGTGACGAAAACGGGTCAAGGATTGTCCGGCATGGGAATACAGCTTATACGCCACAAAAAAATTCGACGATTTGTCGAATTTGATGATAATTGCACGTCTATAGAGTGAGGCGCCGCATTGGGCAGTGCCCGAGCCGTTAAGGAGAGCAAATGAAATACGCGTTATTCATATACGAAGAC
>DATBQC010000321.1:0-2161 GCA_036561065.1 Methylobacter sp.
AAGCTGCTAAGCGATGCGTTGGCCAGTCAGCCGGATCAAAGAGACTTGCTATACGCGCATGCGCTGATGGCGGAGCGGCTTAATAGGCTGGATGTATTGGAAGCAGATCTGCAAAAAATATTAGCCAAAAATCCCGATGACGCCGAGGCTTTAAATGCACTAGGCTATAGTTTGCTGGATCATGCCGACCGCTATGCCGATGCAGAAAAATATCTGCAGCAGGCGCTCAATTTACAGCCGAATGAGGCGGTGATTATGGATAGTTTCGGCTGGTTACAGTTTAGGCTGGGAAAAATTGAGCAAGCGTTGGGTTATCTTGAGCGGGCTTATGCAAAACAACAAGAAAGTGAAATAGCGGCTCATTTGGCCGAAGTTTTGTGGGTCTTAGGCCGTAAAGAGGAGGCTAGGAAGATATTCAATACGGCGATCAAAAAAGCGCCGGAAGATGAATATTTATTGGATTTTCAAAAGAGAATATTGAGCGGCGAAGAATAGGGTGTTGCGTTTCAAAATAGGGTTATGGGTCGGAGTTTGTCTGATATATTTGTTATCAGCGTGTTCTGTGGTTCCGGTCGAGCCGGGTGCGCATTATTCGAGGGCAGCGATGCTTCATCTTTATGAGCTGGAGCACTGGTCGTTTGAGGGGCGGTTGGCATTGACTGGGCAAAATGATTCCTGGTCGGCCAACATAAGCTGGGAGCACAGTCCGGAAGTCGAGAGAATAAAATTATCTGGCCCTATGGGGCAAGGGGCGGTCGTTATTTCGTTGGCAGGCAATGTTGTCACCATCGATCGAGGCGGGGACGATGTGCAAACCTCGAGGCAGCCAGAAGAGTTCATTAATCAACAATTAGGCATGTTTGTTCCGGTTCGGTCGCTAAGGTATTGGGTGGTGGGCTTGCCGGAGCCGTCCCGTTCATATAAAGATACTGATGCCGGTTTTAATCAGGCTGGGTGGCTAAGTGAATATAAGCAAATGCAGCCGGTTGATGACGGTGCCATGCCACACAAAATGATGGTTATGAATAGCCAAGTCAAGTTAAAGTTAATCATCGATCACTGGGTTTTAAATGACACAAAAACAAATTAATTCGTCTGCATGGGCTCAAAAGTGGCCAGCTCCGGCAAAATTGAATTTAATGTTACGGATTACCGGGCAGAGAAGTGATGGTTATCATTTGTTGCAAACGGTATTTCAATTCATCGACTTATGCGACTGGATAACATTTCATCCGGTAGCTGACGGTCGGGTCAGCTTGAAAAAGCCTATGTCTGGTGTGCCTGAGGCGGATGACCTAACGGTCAGGGCGGCAAAGCTGCTAAAAGCTGAAACAGGCTGCGAGCAAGGGGTATGCATCGAGGTCGAAAAGAACCTGCCTATGGGTGGCGGTCTTGGCGGCGGCAGTTCTGATGCGGCAACAACGCTGGTGGTGCTGAATGAGCTATGGGACTTGCAGTTATCAAGGGAAAAGTTGATGGAATTGGGGCTGACCTTGGGCGCGGATGTGCCGGTGTTTGTCTATGGACATTCAGCGTGGGCGGAAGGCGTTGGTGAGACGCTTGAGGAAATAGATATTCCGGAACAGTGGTTTGTAGTGATAAAGCCGGAGTGTCATGTGAATACGGGTGAAGTTTTTTCAGCTAAAGATTTGACACGGAATAGCAAATCAATCAAAATAGCCGACTTTATAGCGGGTCAGCACCAAAACGATTGTCTTGGGGTGGTTCGCGAACGTTACCAGTCTGTGAATGATGCTTTGTTTGATTTGTCTGGGTTTTCTGAGGCAAGGTTAACCGGAACAGGGGCTTGTGTTTTTGCTCAGTTCGATTCGGAAAAGGCAGCAGCTAGCTCCTATCAGGCGCTTCAGAAGAAATGGCAGGTTTACCTGGTCAAAGGCTTAAATAAATCGCCTTTGTTTTCCAAGCTGAAGAGCGGTAACATATCTTGATTATTGGGCCGTCGCCAAGCGGTAAGGCACGGGGTTTTGATCTCCGCATACCAAGGTTCGAATCCTTGCGGCCCAGCCATTTATCTCCGCTAAGTTGAATTCTATTTGGGAGTGCTTAATGAGTGACACCTCGGTGATGGTGTTTTCTGGAAATGCTAACTTGGCTTTGTCAGAGGGTATAGTAAAGAAGCTCAATATGCGCCTCGGTATGG
>DATBQC010000322.1:0-2424 GCA_036561065.1 Methylobacter sp.
ACGGCAAATTCTTTGAATTCTTGTAATATACCCATCATCGTTCCCCTTCATTTTCGGCTGCATCCACTCGCCGCCAGACAGAAAACCTGAGACGAGCGGATGGACAGTTCCGGGCTAAAGTTCCCCGTATGCGTTTTTCTTTAACTTTACTTTTTATGTTCCTGCATTTTTTGTTGGCGGTGCTCCATCATTTGACTATGGTGCGCCTTCATCAGCTCCAATTGCTGCTTTTTTAACTCCTCTTTTTTGGCTGCATCTTTCTCTGACAATATCTGGTTTGACAGATCATGCATCTGAAGCATATGTTCCTGCATGGAGCGCATATGTTCAGTTTTTTGTTCTTCAGTCATGCCGCCCATCATGCCCATACCCTGATGCATACCCATTTCTTTCATTGGCTCCGCGGGTTTTTGCGGTTCTGCGGCGGAACTCATCATGCTTATGGGCAGTAACAATAATAGTACGGCAGTTGATTTATATAAATGCTTCATCGAGATCACCTTTTGTTGGGTAGATTAGGTTGAGAGTCAATTGTATGTGCAAAATCCATGTTCTGCAGAAGAAAAAAGCTTGTCCTTGGAGATCGGACAAATAACACAGGTCATTTTAGATTTATTTGCTTGCACTTCAATAAGCTAAAACACCTAGGGGGCTGTCTTAACAAAATAAAACGGGGCCATATTTAGTTTTTTGTAATCGCATATTTAGCTACATACTTGGCAGATAAGCCAACTTTGCACGACCAAAGCAAGCTTTGGACTCCAAAAATCGATGAGCTCGGAGTTCAAAGCTTGCTTTGAATATAAAATCACAGCCAGTGAATCAAGCTGAAAAAGATGGTCGTGTCGTCGCGATCAAAATCGTGCTGCACCCTAAAGCTCGATTCAATGCTCTCAATGCGCTTGTGATAACCTAGCAGGCCACTGACACCGTGCTGTCCGGGATTAGGACTGGTAACTCCGACGCCCACAAACAGGGCGTCGATCAGACTGCCGGTTCTCAGCAATTGGCCAGGATAAATGGCGGTTTCCAGCGTTTCTTCGCGACCGGCATTCGGAAGCGCTTTATGGATAAATCGGAAATTAACAAACTCGCCGACTTCCCACGCGGTAAGCCGACGGTTGAAGTTTGGATTCAGGTAGCCTAACGGATTGGAAAACTCCACGCCGGTCGGTCCCATAGCCCGCCCCAGTCGAGCTTCATGCCCCAAAAAACCTTTGCGAAACCCCAAACTGCCGGTCACCATCATGTCTTTAGAACCATCGACTTTGCCTATCGTGTTATCGACATAAAACATTTCGATGGCCGGACGCAGTTCGTTTGCTCCCCGTTCAGGTGCGACATAACCCACAGTGCTGCGCCATTGTTCGCCATCGCTACCCCAGGTCGCCATCAATCGTTTGTCGTACAGGGCAACATAGCCGCCGGGGTAATCTTGCCCCTGAAAGCTCTGCCATTGCGTCGACACGATGTATTTAACGGACTGCCACGCGTTCCGGTAGGACATTTTGGCGAATTTAATATCCTGGTTGCTAAGGTTCCTATCGACAAATCCGCCGCCAAAGCCAAGGCCTGATGGCAACCGGTACTCGCCCTGCACCTCGGTTTGCTTACTGTCTCCCTGAAGGACTTCCTGTGCGCCCAGAATTAAATCGCCGAGTTCGGGCCGGGCCAGCAATGGCCGGGCAAAACCGCCGAAGTAGTTAATGTCCTGCCCACCTGTTTCGGAAACCTGTACGCCGTGACCGCCTTTAAAAACCGGAGTCCATAAAATACTGTTAACCTGAAAATCGCCGTTATCCTTGAGGTCGTAAAACGCGTCAATTTTGCCGCCTTTGAAGTAGGGGGAATCGGTGCTTTCTGCATAAGCGCAAAACTGGAGAACCAGCAGCAGGACAAAAAGCAGGATATTGGCTGGCACAGTAGTTTTCCTTGTGCTGGACGGGATGACTAAAATCATCCTTACAGGATTAAGATAATGACGACTTTTCGATCTGTCTCGCCAACAGACTTTGCTTGAATTGTTCCGCAGGAACCGGCCTGCCAAACAAATACCCCTGAAAGACCTGACATCCATAATTTACCAAATGCTCGTGCTGAACCTCTGTTTCCACTCCTTCGGCAATAATACTAAGGTCAAGATTTTTCCCCAGTGACAATATGGTTCGGATAATAGCTGAATCATGGTTATTAAAAGCCATATTCTTGACGAACGATTGGTCTATTTTCAGCTGTTCCAAAGGCAATTTTTGCAGATAAGACAGCGAGGAATAACCGGTGCCGAAATCATCCATTGAGAAATTAACCCCCAACTCCCTAACAGCATGCATTTTAGCAATGGTATCTTCAACATTATCCAAGATCACGGACTCGGTAATTTCCAATTTGAGCAGAGCAGGGTTGGCGCCGGTTTCAGCTAAAATC
>DATBQC010000323.1:0-3951 GCA_036561065.1 Methylobacter sp.
ACCGTGCTGGATTTGGGCTGCGGTTCCGGCCGCGACTGCTATTTACTATCGAAACTGGTTGGCCCGACGGGTCGCGTGATCGGCGTCGATATGACGCCGGAGCAGCTGGAAGTCGCCGTGCGTCATCGCGATTGGCATGCTGAGCGTTTCGGTTTCGCCAATGTCGAATTTTTGCCGGGGCATATCGAAAACCTTGCGGCTATCGGTATTGACGATAACAGTATCGACGTGGTGGTCTCCAATTGCGTAATTAACCTGTCGCCGGAAAAACCGCGAGTGCTGGCGGAAATATTCCGTGTGCTGAAACCGGGCGGTGAACTGTATTTTTCCGATGTCTTCGCGGACCGCCGTATTCCTGTCGAATTACGTCAAGACCCTGTTTTGTTGGGTGAATGCCTGGGCGGCGCTTTATATTGGGAGGACTTTCGGCGGATTTTGCAGGATTTGGGTTGCCCCGATGTGCGCGTCGTTAAACAAAATTCCATTAGTATCGATGACCGGGAAGTCGCCGATAAAATCGGCATGGTCAACTTTAGCTCAGCCACCGTCCGCGCCTTCAAACTTTCGCTGGAAGATCGTTGCGAGGATTACGGCCAAGTGGCCTGCTATCTCGGCGGCATCCCCGAATATCTTCATGCTTTCGATCTAGACGACCATCATCACTTCGAAACCGGTCGACCGTTACGGGTATGCGGCAACACCGCCGACATGTTGGCTCTCAGCCGCTATGCCGGGCATTTTCAGGTGTTGGGCGATAAATCCCGCCATTTTGGATTGTTCGATTGTACACCGGGGCCGCAGGGCGAATCGGCTGCCGCCGGCGGTTCGTGTTGCTGACTGAGTAACAAATCATAAATTAAGGAGCGCCATGAACAATGTCGTTTTGGAATCAACACTGGTTTGCCCTGATTGTGGCTATAGCAAAACCGAACAAATGCCCACCGATGCCTGTTTGTGGTATTACGAATGTCAGGGTTGTCACCGTCTGCTAAAACCCAACCCCGGCGATTGCTGCGTATTCTGTTCTTATGGCAGCGTCGCCTGTCCGCCGGTTCAGATGCATGGCAAACATTCGGGTTGCTGCGGGTGATAACGAGAGGTGCCAGCTCCCAACTGACGTGATTCAACTGCAAGGCGACCCAGTGCTAAAGCGTTCATTGGCTTTCCGATGCAGTAAAAAATCCTAATACGGTATGACTGAAACGCTTTAGGGCCAAACGGGCGATTAGAGAATCAGAATGAGCAGACTGTTTATTGTATTATTGACGTTTTTAGCAGTTCAGAATTCGACTGCCGGGCCTAAGCTGATGCTGGGTGAGTTCAGCCGCAACCGACTCGACGGCTGGGAGCAGAAAAGTTTCAAAGGCGAAACCCGTTATCAATTGCAAACCCTGAACGGCATTGTGGTGCTTGAAGCCGACAGCCATGCAGCCGGTTCCGGGTTGTTCAAAGAGCAGCACATCGATCTTGAACAAACGCCGTTTCTGAATTGGTCCTGGCGCATTGCCAACCGTTTGAGCGGGCTGAATGAACAAAGCAAGGCAGGGGACGATTATGCCGCCCGCATTTATGTGGTGGTCAAGGGCGGTCTGGCGTTTTGGCAAACTAAGGTGATTAATTATGTCTGGTCCGGCAACAGCGCAAAAGGCAGAGTATGGCCCAACGCCTTTGCCGGTGATCATGTGATGATGCTGGCTTTGCGGGGGCCGGAAGCGGCGTTGAACACTTGGTACAGCGAAAAGCGCAATGTCAGGGCCGATCTGCAAAAGCTGTTCGGCGAAGACTTGCGCGCTATCGATGCGGTGGCGCTGATGACCGATACCGATAACAGCGGCGGACAAGTCTCCGCCTTTTACGGCGATATTTGGTTTTCCAGGGATTGACGATGCAGGTATCCGGCCATGGCCCTGCACCAGGATTTAACCGGTGTGGCAGTGGAGGATGATTACGACAAGCGCCTTGTTCAAAATAAGCGCTAAGTTATTTTCCTTTGCCTGATTGGCAGCTTAGACCTGCTGAAGAATCTCCAGCGCATTGCCGTCAGGGTCACGGCAAAACAGAGCTTGTCGTCCCGATTTGCTCAAGGTGTAGGCAATAGCGTTGTTATCCAGAACCTCCCGAACCGGTGCCAAGTCCGGCACACTTAAGGCAATATGCCGATCACGCCCGCCATGTTCAGGGCGGCCGGTTGTCGGGTCGGGATTTGCCAGTTCCAGCAAATGAATCTGTTGAGCGCCCAGTTGCAACCAGGCCCCCGGAAATCCCAGGTCGGGCCTATCGGTTTGTTGCATGCCGAGAACATCGCAGTAAAACTTCAGCGAAGCGACAGTATCGGCAACAACGAGGCTGGCGTGATGCAGGGTGAAATTAAAATTCGGCATTGAATTACAAGTTTTTAACATTTTCTAATACGTCTTGGGCATGACCTTCGGGCGTGACGCCATAAGCCGCTTCAACCAACATGCCTTGTTTATCGATAATGAATGTGGATCGAAGTATCGCCATGCTTTTCACGCCGTTCTTTTCCCGTTCCTGCCAAACGCCGTAGCTCTCGCAGAGTTCGCCGTCGACATCGGCCAGTAAATCCACTTTCAGGTCGAATTTTTTAATAAAATCGACATGGCTCGCGCAAGAATCCTTGCTCACGCCGATAACTACGGTGCCTGCCTTGGCAAATTCGCCGGCCAGCTGGGTGAATTGGTTGGCTTCGATGGTACAGCCTGGGGTATCGTCCTTGGGATAAAAATACAAAACGACATTCTTTTTGCCCAAGTAATCGGACAAACTGACTGTTTCATTGAATTGGTTTTTTGAGCTGAACAGTGGGGCTTGTTGATGTTTTTCTAACATGGGAATCTCCTTGCGAGTTCACGGATAGTTAAAACCTGAAACCGAAGTGTAAGCGCATCAAAGTTTCACTGCAAGCCTCATAAAACCCGGTGTTATATGCGTTAATTAGCCTGGGATGTGAAAAAGCTTCTTTTATTCACCACGAAGGACACGAAGAAATAAAACTTCGTGCTCTTCGTGCCTACGTGGTGATGATCTTTTAACTAGTTATCTGAGATTATCAATCAGAAATTATGATCACGCCTTATTCTCGCCGCCGAATAGTTCCAGTAATCGGGGCAGGAAGTTTGCCAGCTCCAGCGACATAATCGAAAAGTCTACATCGAACTGCTCTGCTTCAGAGCCGGTGTCAATATCGGACACCTGATCCTGGATCAAATCAAGAAATTTCAGGCGCTTAACGGCCAGATTTTCATCAATAATGAACGAAAGGCGGTCGGCCCAGCTCACGGCCAGCTTGATGACTTCCTTGCCGGTATCCAGATGGTTTTTGATTTCCGGAAGGCTCAGGTCATGGCGTTTGCAACGGATAATGCCGCCTTCCTCTTCCGGGGCACGCAGCTCGCATTCGTCTTCGATGGTGATGTCGTCCGGCGCCTGATTGTTAATCAACCACTCGGTCATGACTTTAACCGGTTTCTCGATGGTGTTGAGCGGAACAGCCGGTAATGAACCCAGACATTTGCGCAAATTGCTCAGCAAATCTTCGGCTTTTTTGGCGGACGCCGCATCGACAATCAGCCAGCCGCCTTTAGGGTCGATATAGGCGTAAGTCTTGTTCGAGAACGTGAAAGCTCTGGGCAATAGCTCGAAGATCAACTCATCCTTGATAGCGGTGCGTTCTTTTTTAGATAACTTACGGCCCTGTTGTTCTTCGGTTTCAAGAATTTTTTCCTGCATCATTTCATTGACGACAGATGCTGGCAGGACTCTCTCTTCTTTTTTTCCACAGACCATTAAAAAGCCGTTCGCGCTATGCACCAACTGTTCAGACGATTTGCCTAGCGGAGAAGTCCAACCGAAAGTAAATTCTTCATGACTGCCGCAGGGACGAAAAGCCATTTGTTCAAGTTTTAGTTCCAGCTCTGCTGGAGTCAAAGC
>DATBQC010000324.1:0-3382 GCA_036561065.1 Methylobacter sp.
CGGATTGGCTATTTCCGAACGTCGCCGTAAAGCCAAAAGCAGGTCGCGCCGAATAACGGCAAAAAATGCGTGAGATAAAGACATCAGGATAAATTAATACGCTGGACATCGACATCAGGCAGGTCTATGTCATGATGTGAGGTGAGGACAATCATTCCGCCGCCAGCGCAATGTTCAGTCATTAAGGTTTCGATCAGGGCAATGCCTTGCTTGTCCAATGAGGTGAAAGGCTCGTCGAGTATCCATAACACATTTTCGGTAATCAGCAATCTGGCTAATGACAATCGTCTTTTCTGGCCTGCGGATAAAGCCTGCACGAGGACATCATCGTAGCCCGCCATATGGACCTTGGCTAAAGCTTCATGAATGGAATACTGTCCGGGGCTGCTCAAGGCCAAGGACATTTTCAAGTTTTCCAATACTGTCAGTTCTTTTTTAATGCCATCTAAGTGACCGACATAAGCCATCTGCGCATAAAACGGGCTGTCATTTATCGCGTCGCCGCACCAGTTAATTTCGCCAGCATCCGGTTCCCGGAATCCGCATAAAATACGCAATAACGAGGTCTTGCCGCTGCCGTTTTTGCCTTCCAGCAATAGAACTTGGCCTGAAACCAATTCAAAAGCCAGTTGTTCAAACAGCACCCGGTCATCGCGGATACAGCTTAAACCTGTGCTTTCAAGAGAGTGTGTTGAATGTGTTTGCATTACTAAATTGGGGATTGCGCGATCATTTGAAATAATTTACCACGAAGGCGCGAAGAGCACGAAGTTATTGGGTGTTTTCTAAGCGTCTCAATCTCAAGTCATTGTGAAACGTATTTTCAGCTGTGGTATTACAGTTATCTGAAAGGCTAAAAGTTTCCTGACATTCATCATGAAT
The DNA here is from genome assembly GCA_036561065.1 of Methylobacter sp. Taxonomy (GTDB): domain Bacteria; phylum Pseudomonadota; class Gammaproteobacteria; order Methylococcales; family Methylomonadaceae; genus Methylobacter_A. The sequence continues at coordinate 883 of DATBQC010000324.1, forward strand.
CTTTTTTGCTCTTTAAACCTTCGTGCCTTCGTGGTGAATATTTATTGCCTTAACTGGCAAGTAACCGCTGCCGCAAGGTTTCATAAAGCAATACGCCGGTCGCAACCGACAGATTAAGGCTTTCCACCCGGCCCAGCATCGGCAGCTTCACCAGCACATCGCATTGCTCCTTGGTCAGTCGTCTTAAACCTTTGCCCTCAGCGCCCACGACTAAAGCCAACGGCACCGTAAAATCGGTTTGATAAGCAGTCTGCGTTGTTTCGCCTGCCGCGCCCATGACCCAGATGCCTTGGTCTTTGAGCCAGCGCAAAGTTCTGGACAAATTGGTCACCTGATAAACCGGAACCGTTTCAGCTGCGCCGCTGGCCACTTTGCAGACCGTCGGGGTAATGCCGGTTGCATTATCTTTGGTGATAATCACGCCATGCACACCGGTAGCATCGGCGGTTCTAAGGCAAGCGCCGAAATTATGCGGATCCTGCACATTATCCAGTACTAGGAATAAAGGCGCGCCTGACAGCGTCAACACTGCGTCCTTCAGGTCGCTTTCTGATAACTCGCCGGGCATTTCAACTTCAATAACGATGCCTTGATGATTGTTGCTTTCCGCAAAACGATCCAGTTTTTTCCGGTCGACTTTTTCCGGTTCTATGCCCAAATCCAATAAATCATCGACCAGCTGCGTCAATCGCTTGTCTTGCCTTTGGCCGTCAATCCAGGCTTTGTGGATATTTTTGGGTGAATAATCTAAGGCCGACTGTACTGAATGTATGCCGTATATTTTGCTTAATTTCATTTTTTACGGCGTCTTTTTTTAGGTTTGGTATCCATCGCGGTTTGCTTTTGCGCGAGTTCAAAATCAATTTTCTTTTCATCCAGATCGACACGGGCGATCCTGACATTGACACTGTCGCCCAGCCGGTAATTAATGCCGGTGCGCTCGCCTCTTAACTGGTGACTGGTTGCGTCAAAATGGAAATAATCCTGCGCCAGATTGCTGATATGAACCAAGCCCTCAACATAAATATCAGCCAATTCCACAAAAAAACCGAACGAGGTAACCGCTGAAATAATGCCGGGGAATTCCTCGCCGACCTTATCCATCATATATTCGCATTTTAGCCAACTGACAACATCCCGCGTAGCTTCATCGGCGCGCCGCTCATGGGCGGAGCATTGCTCGCCCAACACAACCATGTCGGGAACGCCGTAGAAAAAGCTTTCCACCGGCTTGCCCTGTAAACAATGCCTGATCGCGCGATGCACCAGTAAATCGGGATAACGGCGGATAGGGGAGGTGAAGTGCGCGTAAGCTTCCAGCGCCAGACCGAAATGGCCTTTTAATTCGGGGCTATAGACGGCTTGTGACATCGAACGCAACAATACGGTCTGGATTAAGTGCGCATCAGGCCTGCCTTTAATAGACTCCATCAGATGCATGTAATCCAGTGGCGTCGGTTTTGCCCCGCCGCCCAAGCTCAAGCCCAGTTCGCCAAGAAAGGTTTTCAGGTTCAGCAGTTTATCGGCGCTAGGGCCGTCGTGTATCCGCAGCAGCTTGGGCATTTTCTTGCCATTTAAAAAACGCGCCGCGGCCATGTTTGCGGTGATCATAAACTCTTCAATCAATTTGTGCGCATCATTGCGCACCACTGGCACTATTTTTTCAATTTTACGCTCTGCGCCGAAAACAATCCGGGTTTCCTGGGTGTCGAAATCCATCGCGCCACGTTGTTCGCGGCTCACTCGCATCACCTTGTACAGCGAGTACAGCTCCTGCAAGTGCGGCATCAAAGCCTTATATTTCTCGGCCAATACCTGGTCGCCATCGACCAGCATTTTTGCAACTTCGTTGTAGGTCAGCCGGGCATGAGAGCTCATTACCGCGTCAAAAAAGCGTGACCGGGTAACTTGCCCCTGCTGGTCTATGTAAAGCTCGCAGACCATACATAACCGGTCTACATGAGGATTAAGCGAGCACAAGCCGTTGGATAAAATCTCCGGCAACATCGGGATGACCTGTTCAGGGAAATACACCGAGGTACTGCGTTTTTGGGCTTCTTTATCCAACGCCGAATTAATCTGCACGTAATGTGAGACATCGGCAATCGCCACCAGCAACTTCCAGCCTTTTGGGGTTTTCTGGCAATAAACGGCGTCGTCAAAATCGCGGGCATCTTCGCCATCAATGGTGACTAGCGGAATATTCCGCAAATCGACACGGTTTTCTTTTGCCGATTCCGGCACATCCTTTTTAAGCGGCTTGATTTCTTCCAGCAACTCATCAGGCCATTGATGAGGCAGCTCATGGGAACGGATCGCCATTTCGATTTCCATTCCGGGCGCCATATGTTCGCCCATGACTTCGATGATACGGCCGATAGGTTGCCGAAGCTTGGTCGGCTGCTCGACAATTTCAGCAACGACTATCTGCCCCTGCTTTGCCTTCCCTGCGCCGTCTTTTAAAATCAGGATGGTTTGCGCTATGTTTTTGTTGTCCGGC
>DATBQC010000325.1:0-8347 GCA_036561065.1 Methylobacter sp.
TCATAATTAGCAGGGGGCACAAGAACTGCATGCAAGGGAAGCGTGGAATAAAAAGGGAGTGCCGAAGGACACGACCGGCTTTATGCCGCGAAAGTCCCTTGAGTGCGAGGCTCGGACGCGCAGCGCCTAGCCGTAGACACGTCTTGCGGTTCGCGCCCTGCTAATTGTTTTGACCAGGAGCCGGTACGGGAATGAGATTTTTTTACAGGGGCAAAAGCTTTAGGCGATACGAAATAGCGGGGTCATTGAAAAACTGGAAGCAGAGAAGACAGCGCGCGAACGCGCGCTCCATAGCCGCCCAGGGCGGCTCTATATAGGGTTGTTGAGGGGTGCTTGGAAGCGATATCGCATAGCGATTACTCGCATGCGATATCGTTTGTTTTATGCGGAATTGCTTTTGATTTTGTAGCCGGTGCGGATAATCTTATCGGCTGAACGAAAACGCTTCAGTGTGTTACTGACAGATTGCCTGGTAATGCCATATTCTTTAGCTGACTCTGTGACTCCCTTGCCATGTATTAGAACAAGCCGCGCGGCGCTTTTGGCCGGTTCACGCGAGCTGATGAGAACTGCGATTGCATCAAATTCTTTCGGAGTCATTATTTTTTCAATGGGTCGATGGTGAAGCTGAGAGCGGCGGGGCGTGAACCCCAACGCATTTGTTTGGTTGTGTCGAAGTCTGGATCAATTTCGCGTGCCAATTTATCAACCTCTTGCATTAACTTGGTTTGAAGACCAATAATGCCAACCGCTCTAACCATGCCGTAGCCGAATTTCTCAAACATCAGAGCTGCTAATTCGCGCGTTTCCGCACCTCGTTTCACATCTTTTTTTCTGCCCTCTGCGCATGAGTGCAATTCTTGAATGAGATTACGTTCAATCTCGTTAAGAAGTGCGGGTTCCAAGTAATGAGTAAAATGCTGCGAGTTCATAGGCTTCATTCCGGTTTGACATTGATTTGTTTAAGCAGTGCTTGTCGCTCATCATCAGTGGTTGTCGTAGCATCGCGCTCGATCGTCAACGCGCCACTATCTACCCAATACGCACGCACCAGGTCAGTGTATTGCCAATGGCTGATCGAGCCATGCGCAATATCTGTTGTCAGTTGTTTTTTGAAATTGATACTTCCATCTTTATACATTGATCGAAGTGTATGGTATTGGATTGCTCCGACTTCCGTTAGGACATAGCCAGTCGAGCACAATGCAGTTACTAACGACATGCCAATTGGGATCGCAAGATTTTCTTTTACCCATGAGATAAGCATCATAGTTTTATTTCCCCGGTGGTAATGGATCAAAATTGGCGATGTACGTTTTTGATTCGTGCCATGCCAAGCCACATCGTAAAACATACTGCCCGTTTGCTTTCTCGTATATCTCGAAAGGCTGGTGATTGCATTCACGATCATGGAGCGGCATTAAGTTTTTCCAGCCAACCATAGATTTGTCTAATTCGGCAGTAGCAAGCCATTTTGGATATGAACTTCCATTCACCACATACAGACGTTCGATAAATTCTAATCCGCTAAATATGACTAAGAGTATCCACATAAGCATGACGAATTTACCAAGTGATTTTATGATTGGCCGTTGAACCCGGATAGCGCGCAGGGCAAATGATGGAGTCATGAAGAACATACCGGCTATCAATGGCGCAATTGCAAAAGCCATTGATTGACTTGTGATTCCCATTCCTACGGCCAAGGAAAGCCATAAGCCAATTGAGACTTGATCGAGCTGAGATAATTTCATCTTATTTTCCTTAGCCTTAGCGTTGATTGATTGCGTTCTTGCGGCGCTCGCGTTCCGCCTGCTCTGCTGTCGCATCGACCTCGATCGTTATTCCCAATTCTTTTTGATAGTGAATCAGGAAGTCACCAAGCGCTTCCGCGATGCTTGCACCTTTCCCAACTGGTGGACTCCCCGGTAATTCCACCGGGTCTGCCTCGAAGCGGGTTCCTCGTTTGCTGATCTTTACGCGCATTGTCATAAAACGTTTTCCCTATTTATTCGCTTTGAATTGGCTCAATAGCTTCATCTGCTCGCAACATCGTCAAGAGCGATTTAATGCGCGTAACCCTTTGTCGGAAATATAGCGAAATGATGCCGAAACATGCGGCAATTAGTCCGAGAGATTGCGCAAGCGATTTGAAGCGAGCGTAATTGGATAGATTGTGTAGTTCGACTTGTTTTGATTGATCCAAATATAATTGAATGAAGTCGTTATGTTTTTTTCCGATTGCATTTTCCATGACGGATATTCTTTCGGGTGAAATCCACGTCAGTTTATTGAGAGGCGTTTTTTCCAACTCAAGAATATTTTGAGTCAGTAAATCTCTTGCGCCTGGCACACCTTTACGCCCCTCTGATGGTTGCATTTCAAGGTAATGTAGCTGACCGTCCAAATATGTTTTTTGTTCAATGGTCAATTTGTGAGCATCATTTAAAAATGTAATCGCATTGCCCCATTCTTTATCGGATATCAGCTTTTCAACTCTTGACTTGTCTGATATTTTTTCTTCACTGCTATTGCTTTCGCCACCGATGAATATTTTAAGTATAAAAATCGGTCCGATCACAAACACACCAGCCATGACCATCGGTACAGCCGAAGACACATCACCCTTTATCATTATTTTATAGCCGGACAGCATTAACGTTACTACGAAAATAGCGCCACCCAACGGCATTAGAAACGAGGATATCGCGCTCAGTAGCGTTTGAGCATTAGAATTTAAATCGCCAGCATTGGCGGCATTTGAAACTGAAACCGCGTTGTCTGACAAGCTCTGCAAAATCATTTCCGGTACATGCAAATCTGTAAAAGCATCGATCGGGACACTATAGCGAGATTTAATGTAGTAAACAATCGCGCCGGTCAATGCGGCCAAAGCGCCAATCAATGCAACTTTGGCGACTTTCACAAGTTTTGATCTTCGTCGTTCGATGAGTTGAATATCCGTTTGTACGGTATCCAGCTCATCTATTTTCGCGCCTGGCTGGTTCAGTTCATTTGTATTTGACATGAGCAAGTCCTTTTATGCTGCACGTTTGTTTTCGATTTTGCGTGTGAAACGATTTTCTAAATTGGTGCGCATTGCAGCAATTTGAATTTCCGCTTCCTTGCGGCTCTTTTCGCCTTCCTGACGAATACGCAAAACATCATCGACCGTGCTAATCAATGTTCTGTCGATCTGCTCAAGAGTCGAAACATCAATAACCAATCGCTGATTTGATTTTGCCGTCGCCACTGAATTTTTATGCAGAAGATCGGCGTTCCGGCGCAAAATATCATTGGTGGCATTATCAATACTTTCACTCAATTCAACGGCATTCTTTTGTTCATTGAGCGAAAGCGCCGCTACAAAGCTGCGCTTCCATGCGGGAATAGTAAGCTCCTTGATGGTATAGAATTTTTCAACCAGCGCCGTGTTATTTGTTTGCATGATGCGAATCATCGGCAAGGTTTGAAATGCCGATTGCTGCAACACGATTAGATCGCCTGTACGCTTGTCCAGGTTGGCTATGATGCCCTCAAGATCGGCGATATGTTGCGATGTTTGCGGCGTCTGCTCCTGAGCGCGCAGTGTAGCAATTTCGGTTTGCAGTTCTTGCAAACGCAATTTTGCCGCAGCAATATGGACGCCATACATGCGATATTCGACCCGCACCGCCCCATGCATATCCTCAAGCATACGGACGCGCTCAGACAATGATTTTTGCGTTTGGTCTACTTCCGCAATCATCGTATCGACCTGTTTAGCAGTCGATTCAAAACTTTGCATGAATTTTGCCTTGGTCATTTTCATGCGGTCGATGAATTGGCCGATAAATGGAATTTTAGAGCGGGTATCGGATAGGGCATTTTGATTAAGCTTCTTCGCGGTCAATACAACTTCGCCAAGTTTAGCCCCTACCTGGTCGATGTCACTATTGCGAACTTGCGCCAATAGTTCATCAGAATAATTCGATGTATGCTCCGATACGTTCCGGCCAAACTCCGAAACTGTCAACGGGTTCGATGCGTCGATTTTTGACGCGAGCGCGGTAACTTCCGGCAAATCAGCCTCGACCAAGCCATAGTTTTTCATGGCTTGTGCGCTCAAAGTAGTTTGAAGCGAGTTCTCGACAGATGCGGTAACAGTATTTGCGAGAACGTCGGGCGCTTGTGTTTGTATTTCGTTTTTGAATTCGTTCATTTAGATTTCCTCCGTTGATTTCATTTGTGTAAGGCTAGTCATAAGCGCTTCATGCGCCTTGTTAGCTGCTGCAAAAACTTCAGGGTTATTTTTTGTGTTATTGATGAGCGCCATAGAATGCTGCCTCCATACCGGCACCAATACACGGCTGACTTCTTGGAAACGATCGAGCAAATCAATTGCTGACGCGCGTGTTAAACGCAATTGCGTAAAGCCCATTTCATGCGAAGCGAGCAATGCGGCCATATTCGTTAGTTTTCGCGCGAAGCGCTCGCGTTGGTTGTCGAACGCCAGTTCGCCGTCGATCGGCTTCCCGGCATCTGGATTTGCGGCCATGAATAACCTACCTGCGGCGATGGACATACGCAAAACACGAACTTCGTTTTGATGATTGCGTAACAAAGCATCGAGCGCTTCGATTGCTCTTTCGACGCGCTCGGCATCTTTCGATGCGTCCTGAATCAGTGTGTCGAGAGATTTACGCGCAATTTGGTAAAGCAATTTGCTCTCGGTGCTTTTTCCTAGAAATCGCTGAATCCAACTAGGTTTCACTGTCACTTGTGCCGGGTCTGCTTCGCGCAGCTTTGCGATAATTTGCGAAATCCTCGATGCGAGCGCACTAACCGGGGAATCTTCGAGCATGTTACTCATTGAATCGAGCGTAGCTGCTTTGCCGATATCGCCGAATTCCTTAATGAAGCCTGGCTTGTTTAGGTCAATGTAGTTTTGCATTGACGAAATTTCCTGCTCGTCTTCCGGCGTGAATACGCCCATATTTAAACTTGCTATCGTCACATCCATATTTAGGAAACCTCTTTTAAAATAGGGAACTACACTATCAATTTTTTTAATTGTACACCTTTAAAGATGTACATTAAAAATTATTTTTCAATAATGATGTTATTAATGGAACTTGTCGTATATCTATCGATTTTCGCCAACGGTAGATTCCCAATAAGCTCGTCAATGAAAAGTAAAAATGCTGTGTGGATAGGCTGTGAACGGAAGTTAGTAACGCAAAGGCAATCCATGCCACATTTGAAAATAGAAAAAAAACGAAGCCCCACGAAGAGATTTTTATATTGAGCGCAACCAGCGTTGCGCCAACAATACCAAGCCAGCAACCAGCCCAAGGCAGGAACACTTCTAAAGTTATGTTATGCATGATTCCTCCGGATCGAGCGGCACCGGCAACGGTGCCGCTCATGTCAAGTCGTCAAATTAAACAGGCTGGAATGAAAGCCTGTTTTCCCCTACTCATTGATAAAACCATGATCCGATCATTAATAACCGCACGATACACGGGGGGCAACAAAAAGAAATCGGCTTTCGGTATCAGCACCGGGGCGGAAGCCATCAAAACTACCGGGGCGTTTGTATGGGCTAAATTTGTCATGATGTGCCTTTCAAATGGTTTGAGCATGAATAACAACTAATGCGGTATTAACTGCGGTGCCGCTCTCTTTGAAGCTTCCGGCAGGTAGGTCTTTCCAATAACCGCCGCATTCGTCAATCAAGGCTTGCAGGGCTGCGCGCTGGCGCGGACCAGCGGCACAGATCGCAATCACTTTGCCGTTCTCGGCAAGCAAGCCGTGGGCATGTTTGATGTGTTGAATATCGATCGCATTTGCAAATGGTGGATTCATGATAATGCGGTCATACTTTTGCACGGTCGCTGAACTCTCCGGGAACGTCAAAAAGTCAGTATTGAATACATGCGCGCCCGGATCGATGCGCCGGAGTATTGCGCATAAATGTGAATTGATTTCAACGGCTGTGCGGATTGTCGAACCATTTGCGGCTTGCATAATGCGGCGTAAGATTTTTCCGGTTCCTGCGCTTGGCTCACAAATTGACATGCCAGGTTGAATATCGGCTATATCGATCATCTCTTCCGCGAGCATGTCGGATGTCTCGAAGAGTTGCGGCGCGGCGACAACTTGAACACCAGTTTTTACGGCTGCGCGTAGCGCTTCAATTTGTTGTGCAAGGTCTGGACTTGTGGCGGGCGTCGTCGTCGGTGTCGTCTCTACTGGCGCGGGCGTCGGTTCTGTTTTGTCGCCATGATCGGCTTCGGTCGGGGTAGATGGGGCGCGCAGAGAAAAGCCGGTCTTGTCGGCGAATTCGATTAGCTCCCCGGCGTTGCGTTTTTCTTCGACCTGCTGCGGGGTCATGATCGATGATAATTTATCGAATGGGATATTGCGGGTAAAATTTCCGCCGCCGTTGCCCCAATTATCATAGACGGTCACAGTAACTTTATTTACTTTAACAATCCATGACCAGCCGCCGCGATGCGAAGCCCAACATTTAACACCGCCGCCTTTGACAAGTGGCACACGATCGGACACGATGCCGCCCACTTCCGCAAGCATTGCCGTTTCGTAGTTGATCCGGTTTGAGTAGTGAGAAATCCAGCGGTCGGCGTGGTTGATAATGCCGCGCTTACTTGCTTTTGCGTATTTCAATGCATCATCGAATGTGAGTTCTTGGCGGTCGAATTTGCTCTGACCTTCGTGTGACAAGCCGCCCGCATAGCTCCGCAGCATCCGAGTAACAAGGTTTGTTGCATACTCCTTTGCTTTCGGGTCTTCTTCATTCTGGAAAGTTTCGTATAGCTCCAGAATTTTAGCGGCCTCGGCTTTGTTCCGTTGTTGCTTGCGCATGTCGGCTTCTAGCTTCTTGATGCGGCGCTGTCTTACTGCTGGCAGCTCTTTATATTTCGCATGTGCCAGCGCACCGGCTGCGCGGCGCTCCCAATATTCGGCGGTGTCCCACGCTTTAACGGCTTTACGCATACCGTTTTCGATGCGCTCGGCATCTTTACGGGCGCGGCGTTCGCTGTGGTGGCCGACAAGGATCGGCTGACCAAAGGGGATGTTATCGGCGATTGCTGCAACGGAATTGCGCGCGCTCTCTGCATCGCTCAAGCGGTTGGATTGATAGCCCTCGAAACGGTCGGCGCGTTCCTCCGCACGATCGACAAGGCTTTTATCTTCGTCGTCAATTTCGCCGCAAAGTTCGTGCAACAAATCTTCGCGGCCAGGTGTCCACATTGGCGCAACAAATAAATCTTGTTTGGGTGCGTGAATAAATCCGGCACTTCTCACACGTAGATAAAGCTCTTTTTCAAGTCGCGCGGTTGAATATAAGCGTAATTTGTTATCTTCTGGTGAGTAGGTCGCAGTCAGTAGCATGATTTTTTCCTTGGTTTAGTTTGAAAATAAAAATGAGGGCTGGCGGTTTTTAATCGTTCGGTGTTTCGTTTGTAGACTTCACAAGGGAGAGAACAACGGGGGCGGGCGGTGTTGCTGCTTTTGGTGCCTGCTGTTGCGCGCGGCGTTCTACCCATCGCGCAATCATGTTGCGGGCATGATTAATTGAGCTGTTGGCGTGATCGATGTCAGAGCCGAAGCGCACAGGGACAAGCGGCAAAAGTTTTTCGACTTCATCAATGCGTGTTTCTAATCGCATTTTTACGTCCATCCGTACAAATTCATCAGTAGTTGAACCCGATATGTCGTTACGGCTCCAATTCAAACCATCAACCACACGGCGGAAGTCTGCAATTTTTAGTTTTTCGTTTGCCATGATTTTTTCCCTTGACGTTGAAGTTAAACAATTGATTTTTGTTCGGTGCCGCTTTTGATTTGTAGCTGTATGTGTTTCAATGTTTTTTTCGTGATGCATGGGTTCATGTTTCTGTCCTTGTAAAAATTTGAATTTTTGATTTCCGTCCCGGCGCAAGGTCATGATTAGCACTGCGCATAAAAACGGTATGCAATGGGAGCGTGGAATAAAAAGAGAGTGCCGACCGGGACAAGGCGAAGCCGCGCCAGGCGGGACACGAACGGCTTTATGCCGCGAAAGCCCGTTGAGTGCGAAGCTCGGACGGCGTAGCCGCCTAGCTGAAGACACGTCGTACTGTTTGCGCCGTGCTAATTGCTTTGACCTGTAGCCGCGATGGGAATCAATAATTTTTACAAGGACTAAATCACGCGACTTAAAAAGGCTTGGAAGCGAAAAGCGGGAAGCGAAATGGCAGCGCGCGAACGCGCGCACCTGGACGCCTTGGGCGGCTCTAATTAGGTTCTGAAGGTGTTGATGTGGCCGGTGGCCGTGGACGCGCTCATAGAGCCGTTAAAG
>DATBQC010000326.1:0-5114 GCA_036561065.1 Methylobacter sp.
GTAGGGACATGGTGCGGTCTCTTGTTATAGGGTTGAATTGATTGGATTGGCTAAATTATAGGGGGAGTAGCAGTAATCTCCAAAATAAGTCAATAAAATCAACAAAATTATGCTTGAGTTGGCCTTGCGTGATAATATAAGGAGTTTTTCTAGTTTGGCAGAACTTAAGTAATTACCTGAGGGATGGGCTGTAGGTACTGATTTATCTGTGCCTATAACCAACTAATAACGTTGGTTGTTGAAAAAGAATTATTATTTTTATATGGTGTTTTTGAGAAATTTATTGCAATGAATATTCGCGCTCTACTTGCTTTTACTATCTTATTGGCCTTCATTAGCGGTCATGCAAATGCTACAACCTACGCAATGCCGGAAAACAGCAGTGATAGCGTAATCACTCAATATCCTGACGGAATGGCGTTAACCCGTGCAGATCAGGACGAAACCCTATTGGATGTGGCGCGCCGCTTTCTTCTGGGTCAAACAGAAATAGTCAGGTTGAACCCGGATGTTGATCGTTGGCTGGTTAGAAAAGGCGAAATTGTTCGATTGTCCAACAAGCGTATTTTGCCGGATTCGCCTCATAACGGAATTACCCTAAATATTTCTGAATACCGCATGTATTATTATCCGCCTACTAAAAAGGGTCAGGCGCCTCAGCAAGTCATGTCTTATGCGCATGGTGTCGGTAGGCAGGATTGGAAGACACCGCTGGGTAAAACCAAGGTTGCGCGGAAAATCATGAACCCTGAGTGGCATCCACCCGAATCAATTAGACGCGAACATGCCGCCAATGGCGATCCTTTGCCGGTTATTGTTCCGGCAGGGCCGCATAATCCCTTGGGTTCGCGCGCACTGTACTTGGATTTACCCGGAGAATACCGGATTCATGGCACCGATATCGATAAGATTAATGGTATCGGCATGCAGATAACTCATGGCTGCGTTCGTATGTATCCTACTGATGTCGAGGAGTTATACGATCTGGTTTCGGTCGGAACTCCGGTCTACATTGTTAAACAGCCGATCAAGGTTGGCTGGCTGAATAATGTGCTTTATGTCGAAGCGCATCCTGATCTGGAGGGCGAAGAAACCACGCTGGATCAGCGTTTTGCCGTAGCGCTAAGGTTGATTGAAAAAGCCAATAATCAGCAAACGACCGATTTTGATCAGCAAGCTTTAAATAAAGCGCTTAAAGAGCAGAGCGGAGACCCCGTGGCAATTTATGAACGCTTGCCGCCATTAGATGAGGCGTCAGCGTCTATGCCGGAGCAATCGCAAGCAGTTGCACCGGCAACCCAGCCAACGCCGAAACCGGTTCGTAAACCATCCCCGGATGGTTATTATCACGGCAAATAAGATTGGAGATTGCAAAAAGTTTTTATAACCGCAGGGTTCAACTGCCCTGCGTGTAAAGCTGTTAGACTACTTATTTTTAACGCATAACCTATTCCCGGTACGTTCCTTTGAAAAAAATCCTTATTTCCGACAAATTAGCAGAAGCTGGCATCAATTATTTAAACGACCAGCCCGGTATACAAATACATATTGAGACCGGGCTCAATGAGGATCAGTTGTGTAACATCATCGGCGATTACGATGCGTTGCTGATTCGTAGCGATACCCAGGTGACCAAAAAAGTTTTGCAGGCGGCTAAGAACCTCAAGCTGATCGGTCGAGCCGGTATCGGTGTCGACAATGTCGATATACCCGCAGCAACAGAGTTGGGAATTATCGTAATGAATACCCCTGACGCCAATGCAACCACGACGGCTGAATTGGCGATTGCGCACATGATGTCGCTGAGCAGGCATTTGCCGACCGCGGATCGCTCGGTTCGCGCCGGAAAATGGGAGCGCTCCAAATTGATGGGGTCGGAAATTGCCCATAAAACGCTGGCAGTGCTCGGTTTCGGTACTATCGGACGGATTGTTTCACAGCGTGGCTTGGGCCTAAAAATGCAGGTGATCGCGTATGACCCGTTTGTTGCGCCGGAAATATTCGAAGACCTTGGCGTTGAATCGGTCAGTCTGGATGAGCTGGTAACCCGGGCGGATTATTTGACTCTGCATTGCCCGTTGATCGAAAAGACTCGCAATGTGATCGGCAGCGCCCAGCTGGCGGTCATGAAAAAGGAGGCGATGATAATCAATTGCGCCAGAGGCGGATTGATTGACGAGGCGGCGTTGTATGATGCGTTGAAAAACGGCCGATTAGCCGGTGCGGCGCTTGATGTTTATGAAAATGAGCCGCCAGCCGGTTCGCCGTTGCTTGAACTGGATAATATCGTTTTCACTCCGCATTTGGGCGCATCGACCAGCGAAGCGCAGGTCGCGGTGAGTGTCGAAATTGCCCGGCAGGCGGTCACGTTCTTAAAGACCGGCGAAGCGGTTAATGCTTTGAATTTGCCAAGAGTATCGGCCGAAGAGTTGAAGAAATCGCACGAATTTATGACGCTGGCCAACATCCTGGGCAAGGTGTTGGTGGGACTGGCAACCAAGCCGATAGAAAAAATCGAAGTTGCATTGTTGGGGCGAGCGGCCGAGGTCGAGGCGCGGCCCGTTTCTGTCGCCACGTTGATTGGCGTGTTGAGCGGGCAATTTTCCACGCCGGTAAACCGGGTGAATGCCGAAAATATAGCCAAACGTCAGGGCATTGCCCTGATTGAATCGAAAACCGAAGAAACTCAGGATTATTTGTCGCTGATCAAAGTGACGGGGCATTGTTCGGATCGTACGATTACGTTGGCGGGAACCTTGTTGGGCGGCTGTCATCCTCGTCTGGTTTGCATTGACCAGTTCGATATTGAAGTGGTGCCGGTAGGTACTTTGTTAGTGACTCAGCATGACGACAAGCCGGGCGTTATTTCGGCAATCAGCAGTGTTCTTGGCAATGCCGACATCAATATTTCCAGGATGCAGGTAGGTACGGCAGACGAGCAGCAGCGGGCGATGGCTGTTATTAGTGTTTCTGAGCCTTTAACCGAAGAGCTGTTGCAGCAACTCTGCCATATCCCTGCCGTACATAAGGCTATCCAGATCAACTTATGAGTTTTGATGTCATCTGCTTCGATTGCGACAGCACCTTAAGCAAAATTGAAGGTATAGACGAGCTCGCCGGACGCGTCGGTCTAGGTGAGGAAATGTCCAGACTGACCGATGCGGCGATGAATGGCGAGGTGCCGTTGGAATCGGTTTATGGTCAGCGTTTGTCTGCGATCAGGCCGGATCAGACCAGCATCGATTGGCTGGCTGACTTGTATATCGAGCAGATAGTCGATGGTGTTAAGGAAGTGTTTGAGACTTTAGCTGCGCCGGGCAAAGAACTGCATATTGTCAGCGGCGGGCTTCGGCAGGCAATTTTGCCGCTGGCAAGATATTTGGGAGTGCCTGAAACTCAGGTTCATGCAGTCGATATTTATTTTAATGCAGACGGCAGTTATCGCGATTATGACCAGAGCTCGCCGTTGGCTAGGTCCGGCGGAAAAGCCGAAATTTGCAGGCGCTTGCTTAAGTCGCAAGGTTCGCTGGTTATGGTCGGCGACGGCAAGACCGACATGGAAGCCAGGCAGGCCGGAGCCGTTGTGATCGGTTTCGGCGGTGTGGTCGATAGGCCGGTAGTTCGGGAGCAAGCGGATTTTTACTGCGCTGAACCGAGTTTGGTTTCGGTGCTGGCGCATATTTTGTAGGGCAATCCCTTGTGGTTGCCCTGATGTGGCAGATGTCAAAAGGGCAGGTACAAGACCTGCCCCTACGTTAATTTTAAGAGAGGGACAATGGCTGGGCATAGTAAATGGGCTAATATCAAGCATCGCAAGGCGGGACAGGATGCCAAACGGGGCAAGATATTCACTAAAATGCTGCGGGAAATTACCGTGGCGGTAAAAACCAGCGGGCCGGATGCGGCTAGCAACCCGGCTTTACGGACGGCAATTGATAAAGCCCTGGGCGCAAATATGCGCCGCGACACCATCGATACTGCCATCAAAAAAGCCTCCGGCGCATTGGAAGGCGTCAATTACGAAGTCGTCCGATATGAAGGTTACGGCCCAGGCGGCACGGCGGTTATGGTCGATTGCCTAACCGATAATCGCAACCGTACCGTCGGCGAAGTGCGTCATGCTTTTTCTAAAGCAGGCGGCAATTTGGGAACGGATGGTTCTGTAGCGTATATGTTCAGCAAGATCGGCATTCTTAGTTACGCGCCTTCCATTGATGAAGACGCGCTGATGGAGGCGGCTTTGGAAGCCGGAGCGGAAGATGTCATCGTCAATGATGACGGCTCAGTTGATGTAATGACCACGCCGGAAAGTTACCTGGAAGTTAAGGATGCGTTGGTTGCCGCAGGTTTTGAACCGGATAACGCTGAAGTCACGATGCAGGCGGCTACGATGGCTGAACTGGATGCCGAGGGTGCGGAAAAAATGATGCGTCTGATCGACCGATTGGAAGATCTGGATGACGTGCAGAATGTTTATTCCAATGCGGATATCAGCGACGAAATCATGGAAGGACTGGATTGATAAGTAGCATCCAACCAAAATTTAGAGAAAACAATGACAATATCTGATGGATTAATGATTTTTTCTGTGCTGGCAGGGCCAATAATTGCCGTGCAATTGACACGTTTTCTTGACAACAAAAGAGAGATTCGAGAAAGAAAATTACAAATATTCAAAACTTTGATGGCAACCAGAGCTTACAGTACCAATTGGGATCATGTTATGACTCTAAATCGAATTGATTTGGAGTTTGATAAAAATAATAAGAAAGAAAAAGCCGTAATTGAAGCATGGAAAGCATATCTCGACCTGTTGGGAGAGAAAAACATAACTGGAGAGCAATGGGCCATCAAGCGTATTGATCTCTTGGTGGAGCTTTTACACAAAATGGCTGTTGTTCTTAGTTATGATTTTGATAAAACACATATTAAGAATTCATCCTATTCACCAATTGCTCACGGCGATATGGAAGATGAACTAAAAGCAATCCGTAAAGGGTTAATAGATGTATTAGAAGGTAAACGTGACTTACCTATGCAGATTACTAATTGGCCAAGTAAGGAATAATTCGTTAGGCAGCGCATAGATTGCAATTGGTAAAGCTGTTTGATGA
>DATBQC010000327.1:0-1899 GCA_036561065.1 Methylobacter sp.
TGTGGGGGCAGCGTTTTTTTTTGTCAAGTGGGTCAATCGGGTTTTTTAGCGCTACTTACTCTTCTGAACCGGTCAAGCGAGTTGCTCGATAAGCGCGGATCAGGGCGACAAATGCGAGGAAATCGTAGAAGCCGTGAATGACTACCGGGACTAATAAATTCCTGTCGCCGCCGTAATCCAGGGATAGGCTTAAATAAATCCCCACTAACGTCGCCAACACCGCATAAAGCGGTGTTATGGCATGAGCCAGGCCAAAAATAATATTGCTGGCAATCAGGCCCGCGGTCATTCCCCAAGACGACTCAAGCCAGGGCTGGATAACGCCGCGAAACAGCAGCTCTTCGGATAGTCCCGCAATTGAGGCGAGTATCAATAAATCAGTCCAATGGTAACGATGCAGACTGGGGCCTAAAGTCTCAAGCAACACGTTTCTAATCTTTACCACTGACTCTGTCTGCATCTGCTCCAGGGTCAGAAACAGCAAAAACAAAGGTATGGTCCCGATCACGCCGTAAGCGATGGCCGATTCTGAAAAGTGCAGGTTCTGGAAAGGATTGAGTCCTGCGATCCAGCCTAAAACCACCGAGACCGGAATCAGCGCCGCTTCAAAGGAACAAGCCTTTTTAAAAAAATCATCGGGGTTGAACGGAGATTTATCCATTTGTTTTGTTAGCGCAGCTTTAAGAAAAGGTCATTCTAATCAAAAATGGTTAAAATAGCCGTTTTGATTGATTACTGCGACTGACAATATGCTGTGTTTTATTTATAAAAGCCTGAAAAAAGAACATCTTTATTTGTATGTCGATAAAAAAGACGATTTTTCGAAGGTGCCGGAAGCGCTGTTCAACAGCTTTGGCAGAATGGAGTTTGTGATGGATTTGGAATTAACGCTGGAACGCAAGCTGGCTAAGGAAGATGCCGGGAAAGTGCTTGAGAGTTTGAAAGAAAAAGGTTTCTTTGTGCAGCTGCCGCCGATCAATCTACCGGCACCGTTAACAATTCAGTAATTTTGATAAAGCATGATTCACCACGAAGGCATGAAGAACACGGAGAAAAGCTGAGACAAAAACTTCGTGCTCTTCGTGCCTCGGCAACTGCTCCCTGCGTCGCCTAAAGCGCCTACTGTTGGTGCTCTACCTCCTGCGTCCATGCAGTCGTTCGTGGTGAATTATTAATTAATCTATTTACGCTTTCGGCAAGGTAACGCCGGTTTGTCCCTGGTACTTGCCGCCCCGGTCTTTGTAAGAGGTTTCGCAAACTTCGTCGCCGCCGAAAAACAGCATTTGCGCCACGCCCTCATTGGCATAGATTTTTGCGGGCAGCGTGGTGGTGTTGGAAAATTCCAGCGTCACATGGCCTTCCCATTCGGGTTCCAGCGGCGTGACATTAACGATGATGCCGCATCTTGCATAGGTCGATTTGCCTAGGCAAATGGTCAATACATCGCGGGGAATGCGGAAAAATTCAACCGTCCTGGCCAAGGCAAACGAGTTCGGCGGAATAATGCACACATCGGACTTAACATCGACAAAGCTGCTTGAATCGAAGTCTTTGGGGTCGACGATAGCGGAATTGATATTGGTGAAAATCTTGAACTCGTCTGAGCAGCGGACATCGTAGCCGTAACTGGATGTGCCGTAGGAAATGACCCGGCCGCGTTCCGAATCCCTGACTTGGCCGCTTTCAAACGGCTCGATCATGCCCTGTTGTTCCGCCATGCGGCGTATCCACTTGTCCGACTTAATGCTCATGGAGTATTACTACCTGAATTGATTTTAAAAAATAAAATTTTAACACAGAACTTAGTAACTTCTCATTTCCCGCAGGTGGCGCAAGAATTAAGCGCGGAATGACGGTAAACAGGCGATTAAGGGTCTTTTATTCACCACGAAGGCACGA
>DATBQC010000328.1:0-10574 GCA_036561065.1 Methylobacter sp.
GCATCATACAATAACCTTTGTCATTTTATGACCCACAGTATATGATAATTGGTTGTAATTACTCGCCTGGACAAGCACTCAACGCTCATTTATGTATCAGTATAACGACACCGACCAGACCCTCATCGAACAACGGGTAGCCCAATTTAGACGGCAAACTGAAAGCTTTTTAAAAGGCGAAATTTCAGACGATCAGTTCCGCGCCTTGCGCTTAATGAATGGCCTTTACATTCAGACTCACGCCCCGATGTTGCGGATTGCCGGCCCCTACGGCTTGCTTAATTCCAAGCAAATCAGGAAGCTGGCCCACATTGCCCGCACCTACGACAAAAACTACTGTCATTTTACGACCCGGCAAAACATCCAGTTTAACTGGCCCCAACTGGAAAGAGTTCCCGATATTCTTGAAGAATTGGCCGAAGTCCAGATGCACGCCATCCAAACCAGCGGCAACTGCCTGAGAAACACCTCATCCGATCACTTGGCCGGTGTTTGTATTGATGAAATTGAAGATCCCCGCCCGTATTGCGAAATTATCCGGCAATGGACAACGTTGCATCCTGAATTCGCCTACTTGCCGCGCAAATTCAAGATTGCGGTCAGCGGCGCAACGCATGATCGCGCCGCGACTCAACTTCATGACATCGGCCTGCATCTGGTTAAAAACGATGCGGGAGAAACCGGTTTTAGAGTGCTGGTCGGCGGTGGTTTGGGCCGCACCCCGATCATAGGCCAAGTCATCAAGCCTTATCTGGACAAGAAACACCTGCTGTCTTATCTGGAAGCCATACTGCGAATTTACAACCTGTTCGGACGCCGCGATAACAAATACAAAGCGCGGATTAAAATCCTGGTCAAAGAATCCGGCATGGAAAAATTCTCCGAATTGGTCGAAAAAGAATGGCTGCTGATCCGTGACGATCTGGAGCTGGCCCCCGAGCACATTGAAGCCATCAAAGCCCAGTTCGCACCGCCTGCTTACGAGGCAGATGCCGTACAAGACACCAGCTTTGCGCAGCAACTCGATAACAAGGCATTTGCCACTTGGGTTAAATACAACACTGCCGATCACAAAGTACCCGGCTACCGCGCTGCGTTCCTATCGTTAAAAGCGCCGGACTCACCTCCTGGTGACATGACCGATACGCAACTTGACGCCGTCGCCGATCTGGCCGACCGCTACAGCTTTAGCGAGATCAGAAGTACGCATAGGCAAAACTTGATTTTTGCCGACGTAAAACAGGCTGATCTATTCGAATTGTGGCAACAGCTTGATGCGCTGAAACTGGCTACGCCGAATAACGGCACCGCAACCGACATGATTTGCTGCCCCGGTCTCGATTTTTGCTCGCTCGCCAACGCAGGAACGATTGGTATCGCCAAAGAAATCAACGAAGCACTGGATGACTTGGATTATCTTCATGACATCGGCGATGTAAAAATCAACATGTCCGGCTGCATGAACGGCTGTGCGCATCAAAGCGTGGGCCACATTGGTATACTGGGCGTCGATAAAAAAGGCGTCGAATGGTATCAGCTGACCTTGGGCGGTTCCTCGGAAAACCAGGCGGCTATCGGCGAGAGATTAGGACCGTCCATAGCCAAAGACCAAGTCACCAAAGCCGTCACCACCATACTGGATGTTTATATCAAGCAACGCCTGGATGAAGAATCCTTCCTGGACATGGTAAAACGCGTCGGCATCAACCCATTCAAAGAGCAAGTCTATGCAAATAATTAAAGACAAACAGATTATTGACGACAGTTGGAGCTATGTCGCCGACGATGAAGAACTGAAAGACGGCGACATCAGCGTCTCATTAGCCCGTTGGAAAAAAGACAAGCAGCAATTGCTTAAGACTAGCGGCAAGATAGGTGTCAGGATTGGCCCCGACGATTCGGTTGAGGACATCGCCGCCGACTTAAAAGACATCCAGTTAATCGAACTGGATTTCCCCGCCTTTGCCGATGGCCGCATATTTTCCCATGCCTGGTTGCTCAGAGGCCGCTACAACTATCAAGGCGAAATCAGGGCGACAGGCCACTTCATGCGGGATCAAGTCTATTATTTGTCGCGGGTCGGGGTTAATGCGTTCAGTCTTGAAAAAACCGAAGACCTGCCCGTGGCGCTGTCTAACCTGAATGACTTTAGCGTCAATTATCAAAAATCGATTCGTTAACACGTATTAATTCACCACGAAGGCACGAAGAACACGAAGCCATCTCCTAAATTCCACGCGCCATGCTCATCATTACACACAAGCATTTTTAAGCACGTCTTCCCGGCAGGGATTGCCGGGATCCAGAGCACAGGGATGTGAATGTTTGATTTTACTCAGCAATCCATATGGTGATACTTGCTATTTGTTTTGGTATTGCCATCCATGGCTTCTGGTTTCCGGCAATCCCCGCCGGAATGACGGCGTATCCCAGACACTTGTGCATAACGATGAGAGCGCCGCGTAGGAGCGAAGAAGATTTGCCGGTGGTACGGATTTAATCCCGTATGCCGCGCCGAGTACCGGAGCTTTCGACGGGAATAGCCCGCAGGGGTGCGGCAGGGATGCCGCACGTTGACGAAGGGGCAGGAGCCCCTTTCGGCAACCCCCGTCGAAAGCGAGGAACGCAGGAAATAAGCGGCAACCGGGTCGCCTTTTCTTTGGATACTTTCTTTTGGCGAAGCAAAAGAAAGTATCTCGCCCTCGGGTGCGATTACCCGATTAAATCAATCGTCGCGGTAGCGACACATTGTTAATGTTGTAGAAATATGGTTCCCTTTGAAAATATTGGGCTTCATTGCATTCAGTCCAACCTATGAACTAATCCGCGAACATAATGGCGTAAGATGAGTAGAGGCACCAGCCGAAACCCATCATATCCAATCACCTATGCGATGGGTTTCGATATGCTCTACCCATCCTACCGAGCTGATCTCATTGATTGATTGTTTGGCTGCATGTGCATAGTAATCAGCAACATCAATTCTTTGCTGTTCACTGAAGTTTATTTCCGAAAGCCTATTCTCTTTCTGGGCTGCGGCTTCTATTAAAACGTATAGCAGGCCTCTAGAAATTGCTGCCCATTTATCGCAGGACTCCAAAAATCTTCTTAAAAAAAGTTCTGGATCGTCTAATTTTTCTGAATTCTTGATGTCGGGTTTTGTGAGACGCCAGTAGTTGTGAGCAATTAAGTTTCTGTGTCTTATGAAAACTTTAAGTTCTTCGGTGCTTATTAATAACTTTTGCCCAAAAGCTGTTTCCAGCTGGCCTAGGGTAGCTTTTAGATCCTCTATATTTCCGTGTAAAAACTTTTCAGGGGTTAGATCTCTAAATCGCTTTTCTTTTTGAGCCTCAGGCAAATGTGACAGGTGAGAAACTATTCCATAAAGTGCAAATTCGAATTTTTGCGCAGCAAGCAAGGACGCACCGAGTAGCGTACATTCGTCAATTAAATCCATATCGTTTCATTGCGCCTAACATAAAGCAGGCACCTTTTTAGGTGCACATTAAATTTCAATCCAGAGCGCTAAATCCACCCCAGAAATCCGTTAGCCATAATGCTATAACAACCCCTTAATAGCAACCTTCCAGACAAACCCAATCCGCAATCTCACCCCAATAAATCCAACCCACAAAAAAACCCGGATCCCAGCAAACATCTCTGCCTGCCAAAATCCGGGTTTTCAATTACCGCTAAAAGCTAAAGCTTATTTTTTCATAATACTGATGCCTTTCAGTAAAGTCAGCGCCTGATACAAAGGATAATCTTTTTCCAAAGCTTCCTTCTCTTTCTCCAACGCCTCCTCCTTACTCTCCTTGCCTTTGCCGTTTTGCAAATGATGCGACAAATCGGCTTCCTTGACCGGCTTGAATTCGGATTTCTCCAACTCCTCCAGCTTGACGCGAGGTAAGGCGATATCCGGTTCGATACCCTCGGCCTGGATAGAGCGACCTGAAGGCGTGTAGTATCTAGCTGTGGTCAGCTTGACTGCCGCGCCATTGCTGGTTGGCAATATGGTCTGCACCGAGCCTTTACCGAACGATTTCTCGCCCATGATCACCGCACGTTTTTGATCCTGTAAGGCTCCGGCCACAATTTCAGAGGCTGACGCGGAACCGGCATTAATCAACACGACCATCGCCGCACCGTCAATCAGGTCATCGGGAGCGGCATTAAAGCGCATTTCCGAATTTTCAATACGGCCTTCGGTGTAAACAATCAGGCCGCTCTTGATGAACGCGTCGCTCACTTCAACCGCCGCATTCAATACTCCGCCCGGATTATTCCGTAAATCCAGCACCAAGCCTTTCAGATTGCCTGCGTTTTCCTTTTTCAGCGCGGCTAGCGCTTCTTTCAGGCTTTCACCGGTTCCCGATTGAAAGCTGCTGATGCGCACATAGCCGTAACCTTTTTCCAGCATCCGGTTTTTTACGCTTTTAACTTTGATGACGTCTCGGGTTATGGTCATTTTTAAAGGCGCTTCCGCACCTTCACGAACCACCGTCAGCAAAATCTTGCTGCCCGGTTCGCCACGCATCAGCTTGACCGCATCAGCCAAGGTCATGCCCTTTACCGGTTGGTCGTCAAGCCTGACGATCAAATCGCCGGTTTTAATGCCTGCTCTTTGGGCGGGGGTGTCATCAATAGGAGAAACCACTTTAACAAAGCCGTTTTCCATCGTAACTTCAATACCCAGGCCGCCGAACTGCCCGGTTGTGCCTTCTTTTAATTCCTGATATTCCTCAGGAATTAAATAAGCCGAATGGGGATCAAGTCCGCTCAACATGCCGCGAATGGCATCTTCCAGTAATTTCTTGTCGGAAACGGGCTCTACGTAATCCCTTTTAATCCGGCCGAAAATTTCCGTGAAGGTGCGCAAGTCCTCATAAGGCAGGGTTTCTTCGGTATCCGCTACAGGCTTTGCGTTATCACGCTCAGCAAAGACGCTGCCGCAGATGCCCATAAAAACACCCAGCATAATCCCTAAGGACAAAATGAAAATATTTTTCTTCTTTAACATGTATCTTACAACTCCAAACGCTTGATTTCCCAAAACATGGACACACCATTGATTAACTTGATCCGGTTACTTTCGGCACCACTCAAGCGGATCAACCGGCTTACCTTTGTTGCGTATTCCAAAATATAACCCGGATCGACTACGTCCACCGCTTTGTCCAACGGAAGCAATGACTTCGCCAGCATCCACCCACTCACCCACTTGCCGATATAAACTCTGGTTAAACGCATAAAGGGTCATGTAGCCCTTGCCGTGATCAATAATAATCAACAAGCCATAACCGCGCAGCCAATCGGAAAACACCACTTTACCGCTGGTAACCGCATGTATCTCGGTGCCCTCGCCGGCATCAATCAACACCCCGTCCCAAGTGCTCTCCGCGCTTTCGGCCCGAGCACTGCCAAACTTATTACTCAACCGTCCTTTGACCGGCCAAGCCAGCTGTCCTTTAAGCGAAGAAAAATCACCTCCTTTTGCCAAAGCGGGGCTCGGGCGTGAAGAATCCTCAGAGTCCAGCAAGTCTTTGGCAGGCTCGGGCGTAACCTCGGCAGCCTTGTGCAATTTTTTGGTTTGCTCAACCTCAAAATTAAGATCATTGGTCGACTGATGCAATGACGATACCAGATTTTTCAGCTTATTTTCACTTTCTTTCAAGTGAATTATTTGTTGTTCATTCGACGTAACGTCGCTTTTTAATTGCGTCAGCAATTCAGCTCTACGTTTCCTAACGCCGTCCGCTGCTATCTGCTCTGATTTCTTTTGCTCAAGATCATTCTCTAGAAGCTCAGTTTCCTGCTGCTGTTGCTTGCCCAGCCGATCCAAACGCTGCATGGATTCCGCAATGCTGGTCAGCTTGGTCAGGCGAGCCTTATTCAAATAATCGTAATACACCAGCATCCGGCTGGATAAGGCCGGATCTTGCTGATTGAGCAACAGCTTTAACTTTTCTTTTTGCCCCATTGCGTGGGCAGCCTTTATTTGACCTGCTAATTCTTTGTTTTGCTTGGCGACTTCATCCTGAAGCTCCTGCTTTTCCTGCCGAATCCTGGTCAGGTTCTGGCGTTTTTGTTCAACCTGACCTTGCAATGTCCTTAATAAAGCGGCTGTCCTTCCATAGAGCTTCTCAACTTCACCCAACTGAGTATTTAAAGTATTTTTTTGCAGCTGATCACGTCGGATATTTTCGCTGGCTGCTCTAATATCCGACTGAACTTCATTTAACTCCTCATTTTTTTCCGGGTCTTCCGCTCTGCCCTGCTGGGCAAATACACTCAGTAAAAAACAAAAAACCAGCTTCTTTCTCATCCACAAACTAAACAGACTTGATAAGTGACCGGCCCGTCATTTCAGCAGGTTGCTCAACCCCTAACATTGCCAGTACCGTGGGAGCCAAATCCGACAAACTGCCGCCCTCGTCTAATGGCTTGTCGCCGCCGACATAAACCAAAGGCACGGGGTTGGTAGTATGCGCAGTGTGCGGCTGCCCGGTTTCTTTATCGACCATTTGCTCAATATTGCCGTGATCGGCGGTAATCAACATCTGCCCGCCCACCGACTTTAAGGCATCAACGACGCGCTGCAATGACGCATCGACCGCTTGCACGGCCAAAATTGCCGCATCCATTATGCCGGTATGCCCGACCATGTCGCAATTAGCATAATTACATATAATGACATCGTATTTTCCGCCGGTAATCGCCGCGACCAAATGATCGGTCACCTCCGCCGCATTCATTTCCGGCTGCAAATCGTAGGTTCTGACCTTCGGCGACGGCACCAATATCCGGTCTTCGCCAGGGAAAGCGGTATCTTGACCGCCATTAAGAAAAAACGTGACATGGGCATACTTTTCAGTTTCCGCCAGCCGCAATTGAGTCATACCCAATGAAGACAAATACTCGCCTAGGCAATTTTTTATATCGGTCGGCGGAAAAGCCACGTCATAATCGAAATCCTGCTGGTATTCCGTCAGCGTACAGTAATAGCCTTTATGGGCCGCACGGTTTCTGTCGAATCCGTCGAATGTCGGCGACGTTATTGCCACGGAAATCTCGCGGGCACGATCGGCTCTAAAATTCATGAACACCACGGAGTCTTCGGGATCAAGCGCGACTGAGTGATGCTCGGCATCCAAAATAGCCGTCGGCAACACAAACTCATCGGTTTCGCCCCGGTCATAAGCCGCTTCCAAGCCCTGCAATGCAGAATCCGCGCTAAACGCGCCCTCGCCTTTTGCAATCAGGTCATAGCCCTGCTTTACCCGATCCCACCGATTGTCCCTGTCCATCGCGTAGAAGCGCCCGACAATTGAGACGATGCGACCGACGCCCAGTGCCGCAAACTTTGCTTCCAGCAATTCAAGCGAAACCTTTGCACTCTTGGGCGGCACATCCCGTCCATCCAAAAAGGCATGTAGGTAAATTTTATCGAGTCCGCGTTTCGCGGCCAGCTCGACCATCGCGGCAATCTGTTCTTCATGACTGTGCACACCGCCAGGCGACAGCAAACCCATAATATGCAGAGCCTTATTTTTTTCTTTGGCTAAATCAACAGCCCGGCAAAGAACCGGATTGGAATAAAAACTGCCGTCAACTATTGCGTCGTTGACCTTGGAAAAATCCTGCGGAACGTAACGGCCAGTGCCTATATGGACATGGCCCACTTCCGAATTGCCCATTTGTCCGCTGGGCAGTCCAACAACATGACCGGAACAGCTGAGCAGGGTCATCGGGCAGTCTTTCTGCAACTGGTCCCAACATGGTGTGTTAGCCATGGCAATGGCATTATTTTCTTTGTCCAACGTGTAACCGAATCCGTCAAGGATCAGCAATACCACAGGCTTTGGCCGATTCAACATCTTTATCTTTAACTCCCGATACTAAAAAAAATCCGCATCACTACTCCCGCTGCAAAATAAAGCACTTTGCGCTCCATTTTATTCTTCATTACCCAAAATGGTCGTAGTGATGTATTATTTTGCCAGATTTACTGGCCTTGTATTTTGGCGACATGCCATCATGCAATCAAATAGCCAATATATTAATACACGTTGGCAACAGTTGTGTATAAATAATTGTTCCCGGTGTTTTTTAATCAGATTCAATAAACCGGAAACATTAAGCTGGCCTATTAAACACAAGACCGGCGCACAAGCACAACGAGACTGACGATGCAGGATGTTTTCTGCGCCACAAATCTGTCTGGAACAGATTTGCATTTACCCGAAGGGCGTCAGGCAGGACAGCCTGATGTGAATCACTAACTTATCTTTTCACTTAACTTTACAAATTTATCCATGGAACGTTACCTAGAATTCATCTTAAACCACTACATCCTATCTCTTGCCATGGCAGTTGTTACTTTCCTGTTAATCCAGGAATTATTCGACGCCGCCACCAAAAAATTCGGCGCTGTTTCACCTTTACTGGCAGTCGCCAAAATGAACGACAGCGACACCCTGGTTATCGATGTACGCGAACCCGACGAGTTTCTTAAAGGCCATATTGAAAACGCGATCAGCACCCCGCTAGGCAACTTGCCTGCCCATCTGTCCAAGCTGGAAACACACAAAAACAAACCCGTCCTGATTGCCTGCCAAAACGGAACACGCTCCGCATCGGCCGGAAAGATATTGACCAAAGCAGGGTTCGAACAGGTTTTCGTCATTACCGGCGGCATGCAGGCTTGGGAAAGCGACTACAAATTACCGATAAAATCAGCCGGCAAATCCAAAGGCTAAATCAGCGCTTTGAAGCAACCCTCACATTAAATCCTAATCTTAGAAACTCACATGAGCGAAGAAACCAACGCAGTCGAAAAACAATTTTCCATCCAGAAAATTTATACTAAAGACATGTCTTTTGAGACACCCAACTCGCCCAAAGTCTTCACTGAAAAATGGGAGCCTACTGTCGACTTTAATCTGGGCACCCATGTGTTGCCTTTAGAAAACTCCATGTACGAAGTCGGGCTGACAGTAACCATCACCGTTAAAAATGGCGACGCAACGGCCTATCTTGTTGAAGTCAATCAGGCCGGTATTTTCTCTTTAGGCGGCTTTACCGATGCGGAAATGGGTCCGATGGTCGGCAGCTTCTGCCCCAACATTCTGTTTCCTTACGCGAGAGAAGCTATTTCCGACCTCGTCACCAAAGGCGGCTTTCCACAGATGCTGTTAGCACCGGTCAATTTTGATGCATTGTACTCACAGCATCTGCAACAAGCTCCCGGTTCCGACGCGATCAATTAACCTTGTCCTGAGCTTGTCGAAGGGGCTACCCGATGAATAAAAAACTAGCCGTCCTGGGCTCAGGTTCATGGGGAACGGCCTTGGCAATTCTGGCAGCCAGAAATGGCTGTCAGACACTGTTATGGGGCCATAACCAAGCACACATGGCGCTGCTTGCACAAGACCGCGAGAACAAACGCTATCTGCCCGGCTTGGCTTTTCCCGACAACCTCACCGTCACCTCCGACTTGACTGACGTCGCGGGCTTTTGCAGCCTGATGCTGGTTTCCGTACCCAGTCACGCATTTAAAGATACCCTGCTTAAGCTGAAAGCGCATTTGGCCGGTGACGTACAAATAGCGTGGGCGACCAAAGGCTTTAATCCTGATGACGGCTCTTTGCTACACGAAGTCGTGGCCGACATATTTTCCCTGCAAACCCCGGCAGCCTTGCTTTCCGGCCCCAGCTTTGCAAAAGAAGTCGCAGCAGAACTCCCAACAGCGATCACCATTGCCTCATCCCAGCCGGATTTTGCCGCCCTTCTGGCCGACATTCTGCACAGCGAACGTTTCCGCACCTACACCAATTCGGATTTGATTGGCGTTGAAGTCGGCGGCGCAGTCAAAAACGTCATGGCGATAGCCGCAGGCATCGCCGACGGACTTGGCTTTGGCGCCAACACCCGTGCAGCGCTCATTACCCGTGGGCTAAACGAAATGATTCGCTTGGGCGTCAAGCTAGGCGGCAAACAAGAAACCTTCATGGGACTGGCAGGCCTCGGCGACCTGATACTGACCTGCACCGACAACCAATCCAGAAACCGGCGTTTCGGTTTGGCCTTGGGACAAGGCAAAGACCCAACAGCGGCTACAAAAGAAATTGATCAGGAAATCGAAGGCATTTCAGCCGCTAAAGAAACCTTCTTACTCGCTCAAAAATACGGTATAGATATGCCGATTACCGAACAAACCTATAAGGTCTTATATGAAGGTCTAGCTCCGCTGGCGGCTGTACAGAACCTGTTAGCTCGAGAGCAAAAGGCTGAATCGTAGAGGCGCACTTTTAATCCTTTCTTACGATTTTTAGCTGATGGTTTCGTCTAAGGCTCAAGTAAATCGACACTTATGATTAAGTCGGTTGCTTTTTTAATGAGTCTTTTATCAAAACTGGCAAACTTATCAGCATGCAAACTGCAAGCGAGATGTAAAGCATCGGCAAAATCCATTCCTTGCCCATACCATTGTAGAGCTTGTGCAATTGCCGTGGTATGTTCAACAGTAAAACTACCGGTAGTTAAGATTTTTTGCACCGCAGCCAAAATAACCG
>DATBQC010000329.1:0-1963 GCA_036561065.1 Methylobacter sp.
ATAAATGGCACGCCTCTCAAGTAAGTCGCTGCGGCATAACCAGTCAGATCACCTATTACTCCTCCACCCAGAGCAATTAACGTTGTACTACGCTCACAACGATTTTGTAGCAGGGCATCATAAATAAGATTTAATGTCTCACTACTCTTATAGACCTCACCGTCTGGCAATACAATTGGAATAATAGCTACTCCCGCCTGGAGTAATGGCTGAGAAAGCTTTTCGAGATATAGTGGGGCTACGGTTGTATTAGTAACAATTGCAACCTGCTTGCGCTTTAGATGAGGCAAGATCAGGCCGGGATCAGTAATTAGATTTTGTCCGATATGTATAGGATATGTACGTTCACCTAACGCGACATGTAGTGTTTGCATATTCAGTATTATTTATCTAGTAATTGTTCTATGTGATGCACAATAGCATTGACTGGCTGGCCGCCCGTATCTATGGTGATATGCGCAACCTCTTTATAGAGCGGATCGCGCTCTATAAACAATTGCTCTAGCCTGGCTCTCGGATCAGCGTTTTGTAACAATGGGCGATTCTTATCATTACGAGTTCTCAGCCATAGCTCGTGCACGTTTGCACGCAAATATATCACCGTGCCATTTTTTTTTAGATTTTCGCGATTTTCTTGCAAGAGCACTGCTCCACCACCTGTCGCCAGAACAGTATTGTCCATCTGTGTCAGTTCGTCTATTACAGCCAATTCACGCTTGCGAAACCCAGCTTCGCCTTCAACCTCAAAAATTAACGGGATATTGACTCCTGTGCGCCGCTCTATCTCATGATCGGTATCGTAGAAAGTCTTATCGAGATGCTTGGCGAGCAGACGCCCGACTGTTGTTTTCCCAGCCCCCATCAGACCCACAAAATAAATATTGCTCAATGAATATGCAGCCATTTTGTCTGCCATAAAAAATGCCCATCATTTACATGACGGGCATTTTAAGTGAAACCTTAAAATCTGTCAGATATCACTAATGGACTGACAGGTTCTCATCCAACACTCTGGGCGTGATAAAGATCAAAAGTTCAGTTTTATCGTTCTGTCTTGTAGTTCTTTTGAACACATTGCCTATAAACGGCAAATCCCCAAAAAATGGTACTTTTTCCACATCATTACGCTCGGTTTGTTGATATATGCCCCCAAGAACCGCAGTTTCGCCATTTGAAACCAATACCTGAGTTTGTACTCGTTGCGTATCAATTGATGGAATGCCGGCAAATACTTGACCTACGCTATCTTTTTTCACCTCAAGATCCATGATGATTTTTTCATCTGGTGTTATCTGAGGAGTAACTTCCAGACTTAGCGAAGCCTTCTTAAAAGCGGTGGTAGTTGCACCACTACTACTGGCTTCTTGATATGGTATCTCAGTGCCCTGCTCAATAATTGCCTTTTGCTGATTTGCAGTGGTTACTCGCGGGCTTGAAACCACTTTACCGCGTTTGTCTGTTTCAAGCGCAGAGAGCTCTAGATTCAATAAAAAGCCAGCAGGTAGGCGGAACAGGCTGAATGCGAAGTTCCCGAAAGCTCCAGCCACGGGTAAATTCACGTTTAGATCTTGAGTACCTATAGTGCTGCCAACTTTACTAGCATTGGTTGCCAACGACTGCGCAGATGTTGTATCTCCACTAATAGCAACGCCACCCCTTGTGGATGTAGATGCCCTCTGAATGCCAAATCGAGCACCCAATGTACGCCCGAATCGCTCATCAGCGATTACCAGTCTCGACTCTATCATTACTTGTTTTACTGGAATATCAATCTTGTTGATGATGCGTTGCACTTCTTCCAATTGGCGTGGCGTATCCTGCACAAATACTGTGTTAGTTCTGGCATCCACTACTGCGCTACCGCGTTTAGACAGTATCTTCTGCTTAGCATCGCTGATCAAAGCTTTTAAGGCATCGGCTTTTTGGTAGCGAAGTGTAAAGACCTCCGTGTGCAAAGGCTCAA
>DATBQC010000330.1:0-1657 GCA_036561065.1 Methylobacter sp.
AGAGCTGATCGGCGCATCGCATAACATAATACGCCATCCGGATATGCCGGCAGAAGTTTTTGATGACTTGTGGAAGTCGATGAAGGCGGGACACCCATGGACCGGGGTGGTGAAAAATCGCTGCAAAAACGGCGATTTTTACTGGGTGCTTGCCAATGTCACGCCCTTTTATGAAAACGATAAACTGGTCGGCTACATGTCGGTGCGTACTAAGCCCAGTCAAAAGCAAGTTGCAGAGGCTGCCGACGCCTACCGGAAATTTCGCGAAGGCAAGGCAGGCAATTTAAAAATCCAGAACGGAAAAATCGTCAAAAAGACATTGCTGGGGAGGTTTCCGACATTAGAAAACATCAGCATCAAAGCTCGTTTGTTGATGGTTATCGCTATCATGTCGGTTCTGCTACTGGCTGTTGGCGGCATGGGGCTTTTCGGCATGAGCAAGGATAGCGAGGGTTTGCGCACCGTTCATAATGATCGCATGCTACCTTCGAACCAGATTTTTCAGGTTCAGAAACTGCTGCTGACTAGCCGGTTGCGCATTACTGCTGGCCTAGTCAACCCTACTCCCGAGTTGGATCAGAAAAACCTTGCCGAAGTGGAACAAAATATCGCAGACATCAGCAGGATTTGGAATGAATATGTTAATAACTCATCGAATAAAGATGAAAAAACTCTAGCTGACAAAGTTTCAGACGACAGGAATCGCTTTGTAACGGAGGGTTTGCAACCGGCTATTTCGGCATTGCGCAGCAATGATATCGCACTTGCCAACAAGATCATTGAGGACAAGGTTAACCCTCTTTACGAACCGGTCGGTGAGGGTATTCAGGAGTTATTGCAATTACAGATCGGCATTGCCAGACAAGAATTCGAGGCTGGTCAGTTACGTTACTATAGCACCCGCGAGATCGCCAGCGTCTTGATCGCCTCGGGTATTTTACTAGCTCTGTGGTTGAGCTTTTCTTTGCTGCGTTCCATCGCGCGTCCGCTTAATGCCACTATTAGGCATTTTGGTCAAATTGCTCAGGGCAATTACAATAATGATATAGATATCAAATGCATGGATGAAGTCGGCAAGGTAATGGCGGCACTCAAGGCGATGCAGATCAAGTTGGGTTTCGATATCGCAGAAGCTAAACGTATAGCCGATGAACACTTGCGTATTAAGATTGCACTGGATGATGTCAGTACCGGCGTGATGATTGCAGACAACGATCGTAACATTATTTATGTCAATAAAGCTGTGGTCAACATGTTCGATCAAGCTGAAGCGGATATCCGAAAATTGCTGCCGAGTTTCTCGGTTGCCAGTCTGGTGGGGACCAATATTGACGGTTTTCATAAGACACCCGAGCATCAGGCACAGTTACTCGCCAACTCAACCAGTTCCAGTACGGTCAGCATTAATTTGAGTGACCGCTCCTTGGTGGTGACGGCTAGTCCGGTAATCAATGCACAAGGCAAGCGCATGGGCTCTGTGGCTGAATGGCTAGATCGCACCTCCGAGGTTATGGTGGAAAAAGAAGTGGCCGTAATTTTGGTCGCTGCGGTTATGGGGGATTTCACTCAGCGCATTGTGATGCAAGGTAAGACAGGCTTTTACCGTGAGCTGAGCGAATCGATCAATCAGCTGATGCAAACCAGCGAAAGCGGACTC
>DATBQC010000331.1:0-1699 GCA_036561065.1 Methylobacter sp.
CGCCCGTTTTGGCAGTGCATTAGAGGGATTGACAGAAGGATTGAGTAACACAGAACTGAAATTCGGCACTGTTGACGAAATCAGTCGACTTGTTTTTGATACTTGCGAAATGCGCGACACAATAATTTCCCTGAATCGACAGCTTGACGAGAGTCAACGAAAAATCAATCAACTTCGCGAAGATGTGGATCGTGCACGTTCAGACGCCCTCACAGATTCGTTGACCGGCCTCACGAATCGCAAAGGATTTGATCTAGCGCTGGCGAAATGTCTTTCAGCGTTTGGAGTGAGCGAAAAAAGTCCAAGCATGCTGATCGTCGACATCGACAATTTCAAATTGGTCAACGACAAATACGGCCATCTTTTTGGCGATAAGGTTCTTCGCGCAGTAGCGAATACCCTAATGGAAAATGTAAAGGGAAAGGACACTGCCGCTCGATTTGGAGGTGAGGAATTCGTCATTCTCCTCCCGGAGACTTCGATTGTGGGCGCGCGATCTCTTGCCGAAAATGTCCGTTCACTGATCGAAAAAAAAAGGATTCCGCGCTCCGAAGGCAATGCGGAAATGGTTAAGGTAACGGCGTCACTCGGGGTCGCCAGCTATTGCGCCGGTGAATCGGCAAACGAGTTTATTGGTCGAGTCGACAGCGCGCTGTACGAGTCGAAAAATCACGGAAGGAACCTTGTGACTATTTCCACGAAGCCAGCGCAAGCAGCACTATGAAGTTATTTAACGTAAATGCCGCACGAGTAAGGAATCAATTCATGCTCCGACCATTCGTATCGCTGGCGATCTTACTTGTACTAGCATTGCCGTTGGCTGCCCACTCTGAGACCGGTGTCAGCAATAACAAAATTTTACTCGGGCAGTCTGCTGCCTTTACTGGACCGTCATCAGCGTTCGGGACTGAAATGCGCTTGGGTGCGCAAACATATTTCGCATATATCAATTCGCTAGGTGGAATACATGGCAGGCAAATTGAGTTGCGCTCGCTGGACGATGGTGACGAACCGGCGCGAACGGAGGCCAACACCAAAAAGCTGATCGAGACTGACGGCGTCTTCGCGCTTTTTGGCTATGTCGGCGCTGCAACCAGCACTACCGCGTTGCCGATATTTACCGAAGCCGAGGTGCCATTTTTTGGAGCCTTTACCGGCGTGGAGTCATTGCGGCGGCTAAATCGTTTTGTTTTCAACATCCGCGCCAGCGATTTTGATGAAACCGAAAAAATCGTTGATCAATTGGTGAGAATTGGTATCAAACGCATCGCCGTTTTTTATCAAAATGACGCATACGGGACTGCAGGCCTGGCCGGTGTTGAAAAGGCGATGAGCAAGCGCGATTTGAAAATTTTCGCCAGCGCAGCTGCTGCTCGAAATTCCAGTGACGTCGCTGCCGCAGTGAACACCATTCTGTCGGCAAAGCCAGACACAATCATTATGATCAGTTCGTACCAATCATGTGCGGAGTTCGTCAGGCAGGCACGAAAAGTCGTCAGCGCTTCACAGTTTTATAGCGTCTCTTCCGTTGGCAGCATGGCGCTTGCAGAAAAGCTAGGTGCAGAGAGCGCCGGCATTGCGATGTCTCAAGTTGTGCCATTGCCGTTGAGTCCAAGTGTGCCTGTCGTCAAGGAATATCAGCAACTCATGGCCAAAGCCGGGAATATGGATTTCACGTTTACCAGCCTCGAGGGCTTTA
>DATBQC010000332.1:0-1854 GCA_036561065.1 Methylobacter sp.
ATGGTCAAGGACATTCGTCTGATATCCATACGCTATAAGCTGACGTATCAAAGCCTTCCCAATAAAACCTGCACCAAAAATGGCGAACTTCAAATTCTGTGACATATAAAAATAGGCATGTAAACAATAAAACTTAGCTAAAAGTCAAACAAATTTAGTTGGTTTAAAATAAGTCCGTTCTGGGAACGGCCTACGGCTTTAGATAGCTCTCAAAAACGGATAAAGATAGAATCTGTGCCAAATTCCACAGTTCGCATTGACATCTGCAATGCTTCTTCGCCAAACTCGCGCATCCCATGCCGCCTCCGAAAAAACGACCAGCCGCACATTAATGTGCGGCTACATCTGTCAACCGCCGATAACCGACTGCGCACCAAAAAGGCTGATCGGTTGAAAATTCTATCCGCTCGAGTCCCGCCTCTTCCATCATCTTTCTGATTTCCGTTTGCGTAAAGCGTTGTTCGAGCCTAGTGCCGAATCGATCCAGCGCATCCGTACGCATGGTATAAAAGCTACAATTACGATAAGCATTCAGTGGAAAATTGCAAACATTAACCCCCACCTTTTCCAATATCCAAGCGGTTTTTGCGAGCGGCAAATAAACCGAAAGGGCAAGCACCTGACTGGCTACGTATCTCAATCCATGCGGCAAACGCGAAATAACCAAGCGCAAGCCATTGCTCAGCCTCCAGATGACACGGAACCACCATGGCCGATTATCGAAAGCGTAATAGAGATAAAGCAGAAACGGTGCGCCAGGTTTCAACTTCTCCACGCATGCGGAAATGCCAGCTTGCGTATTGGGAACGTGGTGCAATACGCCGAGCGAGTAACCGAAATCCATACTCCCATCACTCAGTGGTATCACATCCACAGTCGCACTGTGAAAGCTACAATTCTCAACGTGGGCAAGATTCTTACGTGCAACTTCAAGGGCGATACTGGGATCTATGCAATGCAACCAGCCGACCCGCGGTGCCACCAGCTTTGCCCACCGACCACTTCCACATCCGAGATCAAATCCCTGTGCATTATTCGGCAGGATTTTCCAAGGAAATATTGAAAAATAGCTATCGAAAAGCGCTTGATACTCTTGTTCGGGCAGGTCGGACTGATCGAAGCGCACCCATTCATCACCAAATCCCTCCACCGTTTTGTGGTCAACATTTGTTTCACTATTCACTTCCATACTTACCGTCCAGTTACTGAAATAGAATCGCCTGGGCAATCATCCGACATACCCACAACTAGTACTTCAATTGTATTCTAAGCTTATTCTTTATTGATTTTAGCCGACTATCCAATTGTGGATGGGCTCGCATGTAGTGCAAAAACCCCTTTGTAGCAAAATAAAAGGATCTCTTCAAATTGATTCTTTTAAATTTCCAAACAAGGCGTAACTCGGCCGGTATGTTCTTGAATTTCCCATTTAGCAGAAATAGGCATATGTAGAAAAATCTGTATGCTACGAAATTATCGATGAACTCAGGATCCATATACAGTGTTTTGTTGTGGGATCGTCCCAACTCGTCAATTTTGCTGAATACTTTCTTGAACCCCGATACCGCATCGTAGTCATTCAAGGCTCTCTGATATCCTGAGGCTGCAATTTCTACTCTTTTCTGCTCATTTGCAAGGTAGTAGCAAATCTTTTCCAGTAACTCTTCTTTTGTTTTGAAAACATCCATCTGCTGACCTATCGAATACATTTCTTCGATACCCGGAGCGTATTCGGACAAAATAAATCCGCCACTTAATGCAATCTCATTGGGGCGCCCTTTCGATTGTTTTATGCGTTCGCCGATGGCTGGCGGATTAATCGCATAATTACTCCGATCCGAGGTCATAGTGAAA